>CAZCVB010000001.1:0-34444 GCA_964501805.1 uncultured Desulfobacteraceae bacterium
CATTCGACGAGGCGATTGGCCCATCAAGCTATCGCCTTGAGGCGATAGTAGTTTACTTTTTATTTTTTATATTCGCATGTTAGAATAATAAGTTAACTTTTTACATTACGTTATGGAGCGCTCAGAGGCGCTTCACCCGGATCATGTTGGTGGTGCCCGCCACCCACACGGGATGGCCCGCGGTGATCACCACCACGTCGCCCTTTGAAAGGATACCGGTCCGCAGCGCGGAGCGGGCCGCCTTTTCGAACATGTCGTCCGTGTCCCTCGGGTCGGACACCAGCCTCGGAATGCATCCCCATACCAGCGAGAGGCGGCGCACGGTCCTGGGCAGCTGGGAAAGGGCGATCACCGGCTGGCGCGGGCGGTACCTGCAGATATACCCGGCGGTCATGCCGGACTGGGTCGTGGCCACGATGGCCGCGGCGTGCAGGTGATCGGCCAGTACGCAGGAGGCGTGGGCCACCGATTCGGAGACATCTTCGGCCGGCATGAGCTTGAGGTATTTTCCATGGGGGAATCCCTCTTCCGCCTGTTTTATGATCTCGGCCATGTATTTCACGGCCTCCAGGGGGAACGATCCGCTGGCGGTCTCCTCCGACAGCATGACGGCGTCCGTCCCGTCCAGGACCGCATTGGCCACGTCCGTGGCTTCGGCCCGGGTGGGGCGCGGGGAGTCCACCATGGAGCGCAGCATCTGCGTGGCGGTGATCACGGGCTTCCCCAGCATGTTGGCCTTCCGGATCAGTTTTTTCTGGACCAGCGGGACCTCGGCCAGGGGGATCTCCACACCGAGATCGCCCCGGGCCACCATGATGGCGTCGGAGGCCGCGATCACCGCGTCCATGTTTTTAACCGCCTCGTGTTTCTCGATCTTGGCGATGACCGGCGTGTCCTTGCGGTTTTCCCTGATGATCCTTTTTATCTCGCAGATATCGTCTGCCGTTCTCACGAAGGACAGGGCCACGTAATCCACCTCGTTTTCAAGTCCCGTCAGGAGGTCCCTCCGGTCTTTTTCCGTGAGCGATGGGATGGAGACGGAGCGGGACGGCAGGTTGATGCCTTTCCGGGCCGTGAGGAGTCCGCCGGAGATGACCCTGCAGCGGATACGCGTGTCTTCCACCCGGGTCACCTTCACTTCCATGTAGCCGTCGGCCAGGAGGAGCGTGTCCCCCGCTTTCACCTGCCTGGGCAGTTCCGGGTGGGAGAGCGGTATCATGTCGGAGGCGCCTTCGGCGGGCCGGCTCGTGAAGATCACCGTCTTTCCCGTTTCCAGGCGGACGCCCGGCGCGGGGATATCGCCCACGCGGATCTTGGGCCCGGCCAGGTCCTGCAGGATCGCCACCGGCCGCCCCAGTTCCCCGGCGATGCGCCGGATGGTCCTGATCTTCTCCCGGTGCTCTTCCGGGGTGCCGTGGGAAAAATTCAGCCGGGCCACGTTCATCCCGTTTTGGATCAGATCCCGGATCATTTCCGGGGAATCGCTGGCCGGCCCGATGGTACAGACGATCTTCGTTCTTGGAACTGTTCTGTCCATTTCTCCTCGCTTTCACCTCCCCGGCCGCGCCCCGGGCGCCGTCCGGCAAACGGAGGTTTCAATAAAGACCGTATTTCTTGATCTTGAGCCCGAGGGTCTTGCGGTTGATGCCCAAGATGTCCGCGGCCCGGGTCTTTTTACCCTTTGTGTGGCGCAGGACGAAGCGGATGTATTTCTTTTCCAGTTCCTCGAGGGTGAGCGGTTCTTCCGAGAACATCTGGAATTCCCCCTGCCGCTGGGAGATGAAGGCGGGCAGGTCGATGGCGCGGATAACGTCCGTGTCTTCGAGGATCAGGATGCGTTCGATGGTATGTTCCAGCTCTCTCACGTTTCCGGGCCACGCGTACTCGGTGAGGATTTCCATGGCCTCCCGGGTCAGCTCCGGCACCGGTCTCTTGAGCCTTGCGCAGCATTTTTCAAGAAAATGGTTGATGAGGAGCGGGATGTCGTCTTTGCGTTTCCTGAGAGGAGGAAGATGAATGGGAACCACGCTGAGACGGTAGAACAGGTCCTCCCGGAAATGACCCGAATGCACCCGTTTCTCGAGGTTCTTGTTGGACGCGGATATGATCCGGATATCCAGCTTGATCTTTCGCTGGTCCCCCACCTTCATGAACTCCCGTTCCTGAATGACCCGCAGGAGCTTGGCCTGGATCTTCAGGCTCAGGTTCGAGATTTCGTCGAAAAAGAACGTGCCGTGATTGGCCAGTTCGAAAAACCCGTGCTTGGTCTGGTGGGCGCCGGTGAAGGAACCCTTGACATGGCCGAAGAGCTCGCTCTCCAGCAGGGTTTCCACCAGGGACGAGCAATCGACCGCGACGAATTCCCTGTTTTTCCGGAGGCTGTTGGCATGGATGGCGCGGGCGATGAGCTCTTTTCCGGTGCCCGATTCCCCGGTGATCAGCACCGTGCTGTCGGTGGGGGCCACCTTGAGGATCTTTTCGAATATCCGCCGCATGGGGCGGCTCTGGCCGATAATGAGATGGCGGGTGGACTCGATTTCCAGTCCGTTTGCGCGGGCCGCGGTTCTTTCGGAAAGGGTGGGGCGGGTGTCGATCTTTTTCAGCGCGGTGTCCAGATCGTCCAGGCGGAACGGCTTGACGAGATAATCCACCGCCCCCAGCTTGATGCAATGGACCGCGGAGTCGATGGTGGGATACCCGGTGATCATGATCACGGCCGCCTCCGGGCGGCGGACGCGGATCTTCCGGAGGGCGGAAATACCGTCCATGTCCGGCATGCGGATATCCAGGAGGACGAGATCGAAAGGGCGCTTCTCCAGCAGGTTCAGTGCCTCCATGCCGGTCCCCGCCGTGCGCACGTCCATCCCTTTTTTTTCAAGCACCCGTTGAATGCCGTTTCTGACGACCGCTTCGTCGTCCACCACCAGCACGCGGGATATTCCGCCGGGAACGGGATCGTCGTCGATGGGCCTGTTGTGATGCAATGTCGTACCTTTCGGCTGACGGTGTTCCTGCCCGGAGAGGAGCGGCCCCGGGCCGGCGCTCAACCGCTGATGACGGGCAGAAGGATCCGGAACGTGGTACCCCCGTCCAGGACGCTTTCCACGTCGATGGTGCCCTGATGGGCGTCGATAATCCCCTTTACAATGGCAAGGCCGAGGCCGGTTCCCATGACCTGGCGCGTCTTGGGATGTTTCACCCGGTAGAACTTGTCAAAGATCTTGGGGAGTTCTTCCGGGGGGATGCCCACGCCCGTGTCCGAAACCCTGATTTCCATGTATTCGCCCAGGCCCCTGGCCGTTACCGTGACCGAACCGCCTTCGGGGGAGTAATTAATGGCATTGCTGATCAGGTTGTTGAAGATTTCCTCCATGTTTTTCGGATCCGCCTGCACCGGCTTGAGATTTTCAAGGGAAGCGGTGAGGGTGATGCCCTGCTGCCGGGCGCGGGGGGTCATGAGGGCCACCATGTCTTCGATGATCTTCCCGATATCCGTCGGCACCTGCCTCTGCACGTATTTTCCCGCCTCTATCTTGGCCACGTCCAGGAGATCGTTGATCAATTCCAGGAGGGAGTCGATCTTTTTCATTCCCCGCCGCACGAAGTCCTCCTGTTTCTCGGCCAGGGGACCGGCAAGGCCCTCGGCCAGCACGCTGTTCAACTGTCGGATGGAAACCAGCGGACTCCGGAGTTCATGGGCCACCATGTTGACGAAATCCGATTTCATCTGGTCCAGCTGTTTGAAGGCGGTGATGTCCTCGAGCACGGTCACGGTCCCTGAAATATCGCCGTCGGGCCCGAGCGTGGGGGCGGAGATGGCCCGCAGGACGTTCTTTCCCGCCACGATTTCCTGGGAGATGGACTCGTCCCTGGCGCAGTCGCCGCGCTGGATCTGTTCCAGCGTCTTTATCAGGGTTTGATCACTCAGGACGTCGGTCACGGGGGCGGGATTTTCGATCTCCTCGGATATCTCCAGGAGCCGCATAAAGGCGGGATTGTAAAGAACCAGTTCCAGGTTGCGGTTGGTCACCATGACGCCGTTGGCCATCCGGTTGATAATGGTCCTCATGCGGCTTTTTTCAAGGCCGAGATCATAGAGGTTCCGGATGTTTTCCTCCTCGAACAGCCGGGCCTTCTTTTCCAGGCGCCGTTTTTCGGCCGCGCGCTGCACGGTCATGAGAAACTGATCGATCTGAAACGGCTTGGTGATAAAATCGTAGGCCCCGCTTTTCATACATTCCACGGCCGTATCAACGGTCCCGTGTCCCGTGATGATGATCACCGGGATATCCGGGTATTCCCTGCGGGTGATTTCAAGGACCTGCTCCCCGGACATGACCGGCATTTTCAAATCCAGGAGAATGATGTCCACCGGGCGGCCCGCCAGCAGGTCGACGGCCGCCTGCCCGTTTTCGGCCGTGAGGACCTCGTAGCCTTTTCCCGCGAGGACCCGGTTGCAACCCTCCCGTACCGCCTTTTCGTCGTCCACCACCAGAACGCTGGCCTTTTCTTCCATCATGCATCCAGTCCTATGAAAACGGGTTCATCCATTTCCGGTTCCGCCGTGCCGGAAAGCCGGAGCGGGAGCTCGATGATAAACGTGGTACCGCCCCCGGGGGGGCATTCAAACGTAATGCTTCCCCCGTGGAGTTCAACGATGTTCTTGGAAATGCTCAGGCCCAGGCCGGTCCCTTTTCCCACCTCCTTGGTGGTGAAAAAGATGTCGAAGATCTTGTCACGCAGGGCCTCGGGTATGCCGGGACCCGTGTCCGAGACCTTCAGGATGAAGCGGCCGTCATCAGCGTTGTAGTCGCAGGTGATGCGCAGTTTTCCTTTTCCGTCCATGGCATGGGCGGCGTTGATGAAGAGATTGGTGAAGACCTGCTGCAGCTGTCCCATGTCTCCCACCATCTGCGGGATGTCCCGGTCGATCCTTGTCGAGACCTGGATGTTCTGGAACAGGGCCTGGTGGATCAGCAGGTTCAGGCACTGGTTGATCAACCGGTGGAGACTGAAGGAGGAGGTTTTCCCGATGGACTGGCGGCTGAATTCCAGGAGCTCGGAGACGATTTTCTTGCACCGGAGGGTCTGGTCGATGATCTCCTGGACGTCTTTGATGTGTTCCGGCCGGCCGGAGAGGGCCTCCTTGAGAAGTTCCGCGTAGATCAGGACACCGGAAAGGGGATTATTGATCTCGTGCGCCACGCCGGCCGCCATCCTTCCGACCGAGGCGATTTTTTCCGACTGGACCAGCTGAAGATGGGCCTCTTCAAGGTCTTTGCGCATCTTGAGTATCTCGCGCATGTCGGTGAAGATGCCGACGCTTCCGGTCTCTTTTCCGTCGATAATGATAAGCGAGGCCGTCAGGGTCACCGGGATCTCTTCGCCGCCCTTTGTCTTGACCGACATGGCCGTGGGATTCAGCTTTCCGGGGGGACCGTACCGGTCGCTCCGCATCTTTTTCATGTTTTCCCTGGCGACATCCATGTCGTAGAAGCTTTCCAGGTGCCCATGTTCCATGATTTCCCGGGCCGAGTAACCGGTCAGGTTTTCCATGCCCTCGTTGAAGATGAGCACGTTTCCCCTGGTGTCCACCACCACGATCCCGTCCACCGTGCTCTGGATGACGTTTTGAAAAAAGACGTTGGATTTCCGCGCCTCCCGCTCGAGCCGGATCCGGTCGGTACCGTCCCTGGACACCTCCACCAGTTGAAGGACTTCTCCCTTTTCGTCCAGCATGGGCGACACCGTGATGACATCGAAACAGACGTCTCCGTTCTCACGGGCATATTCGTGGATCGTGCTCACGGTCCTGCGGGTTCTCAGGACCTGCTCGAAATAGCAGGTCTTTCCGCTCTCCCCGCAGGGCCGGTCGAGGCCGTAGCGTATCCGGTAGCAGGGGCGGCCCAGGACATCTTCCCGCCGGATGTTCATGTACTGGAGAAAAGGCTCGTTGACCATGCTGATGGTCATGTCGCGGTTGACCACCATCAGGCGGTAGGGGAGGGAATCCAGGACCGTCTGCGTATGTTTCTTTTCCCGTTCCAGCTGCCGCTGGTGTTCGATCTCCAGCCGGGCCTTTTCCGATTGCATCTGGATCAGGTCCCACAGGAATCTCGCGCCCCGGTGGTCCATGATGGAAATATGCGAGGGGGTGGAGCGAAACAGTGCCTGCCGGAGCTTTTCCGATCCAGTCAGCTCGATAATGAGATTGACACCCTCAAGGTCGTACAGTTTCCTGAAATCGCCGGTCACGAACAGGCCGCGTTTTTCCGCTTCCACCAGGCCGGGTGCCTCGGGATCAACATCCGCAACCCCCAGGATTTTCATATTGAGGGTGGAGAGCCGGTCCGTATCCACGATCCGGAGGAGATTGAAGCAGGCCCTTCCGCCCCCGACGATGGCCACGTTGAGCGGTTTTTGGGCCTCCTCTCCGCGGATCAGCTGCGTAAAATGCTCCTGGTTGTGGTTGAGGGCGGTCAACTTTTTCTCCGGTTGCGTCCCCGGCCGCCGTCCGCGGGAATGCGGGTTATTTGCCCAGACGAGCCGCGACCTTTTGCTGCATGTCGCTGACAATGGTCCTGAACGCGGGACCTCCCTTGACGGGACCTGAACGGTTCCATCCTTTCCGGAGGGCCTCTTCCTTTTTTTCCTTGAATTGTTGGAGGCTGGTGGCCATGGACTCCCAGGCGAACAATTTCTGGAGGATGTGGCGTTCCGCCGCGCTCAGGTCCCTGTCCGTATCAAATGTGAGCCCGTTCCTGGTGGTGATGATCATGTGCTCCCCGACCGGCCTTCAATCCATTTTTGTTGCAAGAAAGGAGACAGAACAAAACGGTGGCGGACATCGGGGTATATATTATGGAAAATCCCGGGGGGAATTCAAGAAAAAAAGCCCGCGGAGCGGCGGCGTGCCGCTCCGCGGGCCGGTTGGACCGGAAGAAACAGGGAGGGATCAGAACGACGGCCTGGGCAGGACCCCCGCCTGTTCGGCGATTTCAGGGACCTTGTGTTCCCATTCGATGGCCATCATGTGGACGCCCGCCACACCTTCCATTTCCTTGAATTCCTGGATCTGCTCCACCGCGAAATTGATCCCCTCCTGGGCGACCTTTCCTTTTCCGGCCCCCTGGAGCCGCTTGATCAGTGAATCGGGGACATCCATTCCCGGGACGGACTTGGCCATGTACCGGGCCATACCGACGCTTTTCATGGGGGTGACGCCCGCCAGGATATAGCATTTTTCATGAAGTCCCATATCCACGACCTGCTTCATGAATTCCCTGAACCTGTCCATGTTGTAAATGCACTGGGTCTGGATGAAATCGGCGCCCGCCGCGATTTTCTTCGCCAGGCGATGCACCCGGAATTCAAACGGCTCCGCAAAAGGGTTGGAAGCCGCGCCGATAAAGAGCTTCGGCGGAACGTCGATGTCCTGGCCGTTCAGGAATTTCCCTTCGTCACGCATGGTCCTGACCGTGTGAATCAACTGGATGGAGTCGATATCAAAGACGTTCTTGGCTTCGGGATGGTTTCCGAATTTCTGGTGGTCGCCCGAGAGGCAGAGCATGTTGCGGATGCCGTGCGCGCTGACCCCGAGGATATCGCTCTGGATCGCCAGGCGGTTCCGGTCGCGGCACACCATCTGGAAGTTCGGTTCAAGGCCTTCCTGAAGAAGGATCAGGGATGCGGCCCAACTGGACATCCGGACCACGGCCGTCTGGTTGTCGGTGACGTTTACCGCATCGACGCAACCCTTCAGATGGCCCGCCTTTTCCTTCAGGACCTCCACGTTGGCCCCCTGCGGAGGCCCGCATTCGCCGGTAAAGGCAAACTGTCCGGATCGAAGTACCTTTTCGAGATTGCTCTCCGATTTATAGTCGTTCATTTGACCAGTTCCTCCCTGATGAATTGTCTGGGGCCGCCGTCCCGGGCCGTTGCCCAGCTTTTGGGCGGTTTGAACTCAACGAGTTCTTCGAGACGGCCCTGAGCCATCATCTTCCTGACGATAATATCCCATATGCAGTCCACATCCTTGGAAATCTCGCACTTCCCGTGATTGCTGCCGCCGCAGGGACCGTTCAGGAGACTCTTGGAACACCTGGCGATGGGGCAGATACCGCCGAAATAGTGGACCACGCACTGACCGCATCCGGCGCACCTTTCCGACCAGACGCCGTGCTCGACGGCGCCGCCCATGAATTTTGTATTGACGCCTGGAAAGACCCGGGCCTCAGGATACCTCTCTGAGAGAAACTGCGGTCCCACGCCGCAGGCAAGGGATATGACGGCGTCATAATCGCCGATCATGTCTTTCAGTTCATCCACGTATTCCGGATCGCACTGTCGTTCCAGGGTATGTTCGCCCACCCGGATCTCCCGTCCCTGTTTTCGCGCGGCGATCTTCAGTGTCGATGCCAGGATCCCCACTTCCTTGGAACCGCCCACATTACAAACGGTGACACAGCCCTTGCATCCCACGACAAGGATGCTGCCCAGACCCTTCACCATCTCCAGCAGTTCACTCACGGGTTTCGGTTCTGCTACAATCATGATGTTATACCTCGCAGCATGTTAAGGTTGGCGGCTTTTCAAAAGGTCATCCCGCGCTTCGTCCGGCAGGGCACCGTCTCCGTCATTCCGTTTTTATCGAAACGCCGTTTCCGCATGGATGACCGGAAGATCGGGTCCCACCGCCGCGGGCCGTCCGTTCGCTGAAACGTCAGGGGCCTGCGGCCGGCGCGCCCTCCCGCGGCCGTGGTCAGGAAAAGGCCGGCCCCAGGGCCGCGACCCTGTCCGTCATTTCCCGGGCCGCCTCTACGAGGCGTTGGCCCTTTCCCGCGTAAAGATTGAACACATCGATTCTTTCCGGCTCGATCCCTACCTCTTCCAGGATCTTCTTTACGTGGGCCACCCGTTTGGCCGCCTGTGTGATCCCGCTGATATACCGGCAGCTGTCTTCCTGGCAGCCCGCGACATATACGCCGTCCGCGCCTTCCTCGAACGGTTTCAGGAGGTGCAGGATTTCAATTCGACCGGTACAGGGAACTTCGATGACCTTGACGTTATCCGGCAGGGCCAGATTCAACCCCTGTGCCACGTTGGCGGCCGATGACGCGCAGTTGGAACAATGAAAGGCGATAATCCGGGGTTTGAAATCACTCATATTATCGACTCCTTGACGTGTTTGTGGTGTGAGACATCGGTTCCCGCCGCCCTATGCCGTCTCCATGAGAAGGGAGGGGGCCGCGGTCAGCATCCGGTCACCGCAGGTGGACATGACGATGGCCTTTCCCGGACACTCGGCCACGCACATGCCGCATCCCCTGCATAGACCCGGATCGATAAACGCCGCGCCGGTTTCATGATCGATATAGGGCACGCCGAACGGACAGGTCCGGACGCAGGTGCAGCAGACCGCGCATTTTTCCGGCATGACCTCTGCCACTGCGCCGCCCGCCTCTACCGTGTCCTGTGCAAGGACCTCAAGGGCCCGCGCGGCGGCGGCCCTCGCCTGGGCGATGCTCTCCGCCGTGTCTTTCGGGTAGGCGGCGAGCCCGGCCATGTAGATTCCTTCGGTGCTGGTGTCCACCGGTTTCATCTTTTCCGGAGACTCGGACAGGAACCCGTTTTCATCCAGGTTGAGCCTGAAAATACGGGCCAGTTCCGGGTTGTTCGTTCCCCTGATGGCGCTCTGGAGGGAGATGAAATCGGCTTCGATGCGGATCTTTCCGTCCAGGATCGGGTCAAAGACCGTCACATTCAGCCGGTCCGTGTTTTCGGCGGGTTCCACCACCGGTTTGGCGTCCAGGTCGTAGCGGATGAATATGATGCCTTTTTCCCGCGCCTCCCGGTAAAGGTTTTCCCTTTCCCCGAAGGTCCGCATCTCCCGGTACAGGATATAGATGTTCATGTCCGGGTTGCCCTGTTTCAGGTCGATGGCGGTCCTGACGGCGAACGAGCAGCAAAAATTGCTGCAATGGGCGCAGGACGGTTCCCTGGATCCCACGCACTGGATGAAGACGGCGGTGCCGGCCGCCTCGAAGGCCTTCGGGTCTTCCATCATCCGGGCGCTCAACTCGGACCAGAGATAAACGTTTTTGTTGGCGCCGTAAAGATATTCCCCGGGCTTCAGCGGATCCCCGCCCGGTGCCAGAATCGCCACGCCGTGGGTGATCTCCCGGTCCCCGTCGGCCGTGGACAGGGTGGTGACGAACCGGCCGGCGAATCCCCGGTTCGACTTGACCGTGGTTCCGGTCATTACCGTGATATCGTTTCGGGCCTCCACGGCGGAGATCAAATCCTCCAGATATTTCCGGGCGTCGAGGCCGTCCCATGTGGCGCGGACGTGACGCCCGTGGCCGCCCAGGACGTTTTCCTTTTCCACCAGCGTGACGGGAAAGCCTTCGCGGGCCAGGGAAAGAGCGCTTTCAAGTCCCGCAACGCCGCCTCCCACCACCAGGGCGTTTTTTTCTACGGGCACCTCCCGCGCGGGCGGAGGCGAACTCAACATTGCGCGGCCGACGCCCAGGCGGAGCCGCTCCCGGATCTGCGGGCCCGGATCGCCGGCGTCCAGGAGTCTCAGGTCGACGGTTTCGTACATACAGGGATGGATCCCCGAGCTCCTGAGGGCCTCCTCGATGGGGCCCTGGAATACGCAGGGGGTGCACCCGGCAAATGCCAGCCGGTTGGCGCCGGTCTTTTTCAGGGCCTCGGCAATGGCGCTCCGGACGTCTCCCCCGGTCCCCGAAACCCCGACCACGCCGGACAGTCCCTTGGCGTGGGCCTCAATGGTCCGCCCCAGGTCTTCGGGCATCCCCGGGCAGAGATGGTAGGCCACCAGCACCGCGGGCGTCTCATCCGGAGAGGATGAACATTCGGGGTATTCGGCCGGCGGAGAGAATGTCTCCGCGTCCAGGCATGCCGCGATTTCCGATACCGCCGCGGCCGCCTGTGTAACGGACTGTCCGATATCGATGGGACCCGACATGCCGCCCGCGACGAATATCCCCGGTATGCTGGTCGAAACGGGGCTGAACGGCGGTGTCGCCACGAATCCCGCATCGTTCATATCCACGCCGATCTTCCGGGCCAGGGCCACGGCGTCCTCCGGCGGCCTGAGTCCCACCGACAGAACCACCAGGTCGAAGGTCTCCTGGTGCAGGGTCCCGGCGTCGTCCGCGTACGATATGGCCAGGTCGTCGCTCCCGGGGACCGGGTCCACCGTATGCACCCGGCTGCGTACCAGGTTCACGCCCCTGGACTTCGCCGCGTTCAGGTAGTCCTCGAATCCTTTCCCGTGGGTTCGCATGTCCATGTAAAAAATGGTCGTTTCGATATCTTCGTTGGTTTCCTTCGTGTTTACGGCCTCTTTGAGGGCGTGCATGCAGCACACGGAAGAGCAGTAGGGCGCGTCGCAGCGGTTGATATCGCGGGATCCCACGCACTGGAGCCATGCGACCTTTTCGGGCGCCTTGCCGTCCGAAGGCCGTTTCGGGACGCCCCGTTCCGGTCCCAGGGGCTTTTGCGCCTGTTCATATTCGACGCTGGTAATGACGTTGGCCAGGCGTCCATACGCGTACGTGTCGTACCGGGAGGGTTCAAAGGTCTCGATTCCCGCCGCCAGGACCACGGCGCCGACCCGGATTTCTTCTTCCCGGTCCCCGGTGGAAAGGGATACCTTGAAGTCTCCCAGCTCGCCCGAGATGTCGGACACCGAGGTATCCACCATCACACGGATGTTGGGATCCTGCTGGCATGCCGCGATCCTCGGGTCGAGTTTGCAGCAGGTGCAGAGGGGGTAAATCCGGTACAGGCCGGACATCATTCCGCCGAGGGCGGCCGTCCGCTCCACCAGATATACGCCGTATCCGGCGTCAGAAAGGGAAAGGGAAGCCTGGATCCCGGCGATCCCGCCGCCCAGCACCATCACGAAGCCTTTCGGTTTGTCTTGACCCATAACATTGTCTCCTGGTTGAAAAACGATTGGTTCGGAACCGCTGAAAAACGCCTTTTTCATTCAATCCGCCGGAGGCGGACAAGAGTTGTATTCCCCGCCCCTTGGGGCGTTCAATACTTTTGGTGATACCCCGTTGCCTGCGGCGGGGTCGTTCATTTTCCGCACCTTCCCAGGCACCCGCGCACAGGCGGACCTCACGGCGCATCCCGCCGGGGCCGGACCTGAAACCGGTCCGCTGCAGTAGCGCGCTCCCGGACAGGGCACTGTTCCTTACGGTGGGGAGGCCTTGATTCTTTTCAGATGTTTGAGATTTCCATCCGGCGATAATTCGGATAAGCTGGGCATCGTCTATTTTATAAGGATCTCAAAGGGTGGCCGTTGCCGTCACGGGCGGGAGAAGCCGCGGACCCTTCCAAACGCGGTTGTCGTCCCGTTTTACCGGGACACGCGCCGTGAACCGAAACAAGGGGCGTTCTTTGATCAAAGGCCGAGCGTCTTCGAACCCTGTTTGTGAATTTCGTTACATGTGCCACAGCCCCTGCGGGCTGTCAAGGAAAAAGTTGGCCGGGCGGGGATACATGAAAAAAGATAATGGGTTTGAATACTTGATAATTCCCGTTCTTTCTGGTAGCCTGAACCGGTATTGGCCCGGAGATCGATTTCGGGTCGTTCCGGGCGGACCCGTGGATGACCGGCGGACGGGAGGGGCCCATGGCGAGGAACTGCTGCTGGAATTGCAAGTATTATATCGTGAAAGGCGACAACGAGCCCGCCGTATTGCAGAGCGCGACGTCGAATGTCTGCACCTATAGCGAGGATAAGGATTCGGACCGCACCTGGGAAGAACGGGCCTGCCCCACGCCTCCCGGTTATGTCTGCCGTCATTACAGTGAGCGGTTCTATTGATCCCGGCGGTCGCTCCTGCTTTCGGCAGGCGCCGTATCTATCCGTGAACACGTGTCCGGAAACGGTTTTCCCTCCCGGAGCGGGGACGGCGTGTTCGCGTCGGGAGGTTTTCAGGAAAATGCCGATTTACGAGTATGAATGCCGGGCCTGCGGCCGACAGTTTCAGCGCCTGGTGTTGAACCGGAAGGAAGCATCGGACCCGGCCTGTCCCGGGTGCGGCGGGACACGTGTCCGGAAGCTGATTTCCATGACCGCATATCATGTTTCGGAGCGCGACCGCATCGATGCCTACGATCCGAAGACGGCGGCCCGGGACGAGCGTTTTTTCAGGGACAGCCGCAATATCGGTCTCCATGCCAGGAAGAGGGCCCGGGAAATGGGCGTGGACCTGGGAGAACGATTTGAAACCAAGCTGGAAAAACTGCGAACCGACCCGGGAAGCATCCTCCGGGACGGGGAGTGAAACGCATTTTTCGCCGCCGGCCTTCCCGGGGAACCCTTTTTCAGCCCTGCGGAATGGTGCCGGGGCTTTTGAGAAATCACGCCATGATATACGAAGCGTCGGGTGTTGCATGACAGCAGAAGGCGATATCGTACTTGTCTACTACCAGGAAAAGCCGTCCGTTTATGCGCGGGTCGAATCCATTACACCCGATGTGAAAAAAGACTGGTATCGCCTGCGGCTGCTGCTCCTCACCATTCCCGCGCAGGAGGTCACCTGGATCCTGCGCGGGGAATACATCAACGGGGATCCCTTTACCATGGGAGGGGAGTCCGTTCGGCTGGAGAAACTGGCGGCGACGGGCGCGCCCGGCGGCGGGCCCGGCGATAAAAAGGACCCTGGAGATCCCGCAAAGGTGATTCCCTTCCGGAAAAAATAGTTCGGACAGAGCGGAACCGCGTCAGGAAAAGTCGATCCGGGAACCGGCGGGGATTTTCCTCCGCAACCCGGGCGGTATCCGTCATCCGCGGGACGATACGGGACGACATGAGCGCATTGCGGATATTTGTTTTGAGGGCCCTGCTTTCCGCCCTTTTTGCTTTTTTGATCTGCCGCGTCTTTTTCCAGGCGTCGCAGCCGGGTACGGTGGCGGGGCTCGGCGCGATCCTGCTGGGCGCCGCCTATCTGTTCGAGTATGTAAGAAAACGCGAGAGAGGGAGAGGCCATGGGAGCTGAAAAAAAATATGTGTACGCGTTTGAGGAAGGCAGCGGAAAGGACAAGAAACTCCTGGGCGGAAAAGGCGCCAACCTGTGCGAGATGACCCGCATCGGCCTTCCGGTACCGCCGGGATTCGTTATCACCACCGAGGCGTGCCTGGCGTATCTGTCGCAGAAAAAAGAGAAACTGCAGCCGGAACTGGTCCGCCAGATCCGGGCGGCCATGGCCGACCTGGAGAAAAAGACCGGGAAGCGCTTCGGGGATCCTGAAAATCCCCTCTTGGTCTCCGTGAGGTCCGGCGCAGCCATCTCCATGCCGGGCATGATGGACACGATCCTCAACCTGGGTCTCAACGACAAGGCGGTAAAGGGGCTCATCCGGCAGACCAAAAACGAGCGGTTCGTTTTTGACCTGTACCGCCGCCTGATACAGCTCTTCGGATCCGTCGGGCTCGGCGTGCGGGACGAGGTCTTCGACGAAATATTCAGTGAGATAAAAGACCGCTACAATGCCAAAGAGGACGTGGACCTGGATGCCAAGGCCCTCCGGGAAGCCAGCGAACGCTTCCTGGACGCCGTCGAAGAGGCGACCGGCACGCCCTTCCCCCAGGATCCCTATGCGCAGCTGGAAATGGCGGTGGAAGCGGTCTTTAAATCGTGGACCGGGAAACGGGCGGTGGATTACCGGAGGGAATTCAGGATTACCCGGGACATGGCCGACGGAACGGCCGTCAACGTGTGCACCATGGTCTTCGGGAACATGGGGGACGACAGCGCCACCGGCGTGGCCTTTACAAGAGATCCGGCCACGGGGGACAACCGGTTCTTCGGTGAATACATGATCAATGCCCAGGGCGAGGACGTGGTGGCGGGCATCCGTACGCCCAAGCCGATCCGGAAACTCAGAAGGGAAATGCCCCATGTCTACCCGGAACTGGAAAAGCTGCGCCATACCCTGGAAAATCATTACCGGGAAGTCCAGGACATCGAGTTTACCATCGAAAAGGGAAAACTTTACTGCCTCCAGACCCGGAACGCCAAGATGAACGCCTCGGCCATGATCAAGACCTCCATAGACATGGTGAACGAGGGTCTCATCTCCGAGGAAGAGGCCCTGCTCCGGGTGCAGCCGGACATGCTGGCCCAGCTCCTGTTTCCGCGCCTGGATCCGAAGGCCAAGGTGGAGGTCCTTGCCACGGGTCTTCCCGCGTCCCCGGGGGCCGCATCCGGGAAGATCGTGTTCGACGCGGACCGGGCGGAAAGCAAGGCGAAACTCGGCGAAAAGGTGGTGCTCCTGCGGGAAGAGACCAAGCCGGAAGACATTCACGGGTTTTTCGCATCCCAGGGGATCCTGACCAGCCGCGGGGGAAAGACCTCCCACGCGGCGGTGGTGGCCCGAAGCATGGGGAAGCCCTGTGTTTCCGGGTGCGAGGCCATCGAAATCAACATGGCGGCGCGGGAGGCGACCATCTCAGGGGTCACCCTCCGGGAAGGGGATATCATCACCATAGACGGGAGCAGCGGAAACATCTATCAGGGAATGGTCCCCACCATTGAGCCGGAGTTCGTGGAAGACCTCCTGGTCCTGCTGGAATGGGCGGACGAAATCAGCGAACTCAAGGTGATGGCCAACGCGGACACCCCGGACGCGGTGAAAAAGGCCCGGAAATACGGCGCCATGGGCATCGGGCTCTGCCGGACCGAGCGGATGTTCAATCATCCGGAACGGCTGCCAATGGTTCAGGAGATGATCCTCGCCGAGACCCGAAAAGAGCGCGAAGCCGCCCTGGCCCGGCTTCTCCCGTTTCAGCGGGAGGATTTCAAGGAGATTTTCCGGATCATGGACGGGTACCCGGTCACCATACGGCTGCTGGACCCCCCCATCCATGAATTTCTGCCCTCGGCCGAAGAGTTGATGGATGAGATCGAACACCTGAGAGGGCTGAAGGAAACCGTGGAGCGCATGGCCAGGCTCCCGGACACGCTGAAGATTCTCGATCCCGAATTGTACGACCGGTACGACGCCAACCTGGAGGCCATTATCCGCGGCCTGGAAGAACTCAAGAACAGGCACCTGGCCAAAACCCTGATCGAGTCCAAGGAAGCCGTATTGAGAAAGGTCCGAAACCTGGCCGAAATCAATCCCATGCTCGGGCACCGGGGGGTGCGGCTGGGGATCACCTATCCGGAGATCTACAGCATGCAGATCCGGGCCATCCTCGAGGCGGCCGCGGAACACATCAGGGAAGGCGGCGCCATCGATCCCGCCATCATGGTGCCCCAGGTGTGTACCCTGGAGGAGCTGAAATGGGTCCATCGCTATGTGACAAAAATACACCGGCAGGTGGAAAAGAAACTCGATATCCAGGTGCCGTACCGGTTCGGAACCATGGTGGAGGTAGTCCGGGCGTGCATGCGGGCCGGCCGCCTGGCCGAGCTGGCCGAATTCATGTCCTTCGGCACCAACGATCTCACCCAGGCGACGTTTTCCTTTTCACGGGAAGACGCGGAGAACAAGTTCCTGCCCCTGTACAAGGACCATGAAATCCTCCAGCACAACCCGTTCGAGGTGCTGGACATCAAGGGCGTGGGCCGATTGATGATGATTACCGTCGAATGGGCCAGGAAGACGCGGGAGGGCATGGAGATGGGGATCTGCGGCGAGCAGGGCGGCCATCCCGACGCCATCCGGTTCTGCCATCACATCAAGATGAGTTACGTCTCCTGTTCACCGCCGAGAGTGCCCATCGCCCGCCTGGCGGCCGCCCACGCCAAGCTCAGGGAGGCGGAATACACCCTGGCCTGAGCCGGGTTTTCCCCTTTTCCCGGCACCCTCTCACGGCCTCCGGCCCGGGTGATCGCGGGTCGGCCGGTGGGGAAAGGTCCGGATGGGATATGGAGTTTTGAAACGTCGGGATAAACCAATCTAAGGACGATTCCGTCCAGGTCAAGGGACGCGCCCCATGGAGAAAAAATGCCTGATGTCGAGCTGAGGGGAAGAAAGGTTTACTACGAAGTACACGGGGAAGGGGAAACGCTGGTATTGCTCCACCACGGATTCGGCTGCACGGCCATGTGGAAAAAAATCTACCCGCACCTCGTGGAGAGGGGCTACCGGGTCATCATGTACGACCGGCGGGGCTACGGCCGGTCGGAGGGAGGCGCCGAGTTCGCCCGGTTTTACGTCAGCGCGCAGGTCCGCCCGGAGAGCGTCACGGAACTCGGGGACCTGATGGCCTTTCTGGAGGTAGAAAAATTTCATCTGATCGGGCAGTGTGAAGGCGGTGTCATCGCGTTCGACGCGGCGCTCCGTTTCCCGGACCGCGTCCGAACGGTGATCACGTCAAGCACCCAGTGCTACAGCGAAGTCCCGATGACCCGGTTCAATGAGATCAAGTTTCCGGACAGCTTCGATGAACTGGCGCCCGCGCTCAGGGAAAAGTTGATCCGATGGCACGGTGAAACGCGCGCCCGGCCGTTTTACAACCAGTTCAGGAGATACGGGGGAGCATACGGAAAGGATGTTTTCGACCTGAGAGGGCTCCTGCCGCGGATCACCTGCCCCGCGCTGGTGCTCTATCCGGACAGGAGTTTCCTGTTTGACGTGGCGCAGGGCGTGACCATGTACCGCTGTCTTCCAAAAGGGGAGCTGGCGGTCCTGCCGGCATGCGGGCACAACACCTATGAACACCGGCCCCGCGAGTATGCCCGGCAAGTGACGGATTTTTTGGCGCGTCACGGTTTCTGATCGATATGGCTTTGGTCCGCGGGAACCCCCGGGTCGGGAACGGGGGCCTTCCGCTGGTCCCGGGTCGTGGGGCTCTTTCCCTCGCCCTGTGAATCGGAAGGACGCCGCTTCCGGACCAGGACCTTTTCGATCTTTCTGCGGTCCGCTTTTTTTATGACGATCTCGAGGTCATTGAACGGGATCTTTTCATTCACCTTCGGGATCCTGCCGAGGAGGTGAATGATGAATCCCCCCACCGACTCGAAGTCTCCCGGCGGGAGAGAGGTCCCGAGATGCGCCTCCAGTTTCTCCGCTTCCAGCCGGGCATCCACGAGGACGGATCCGTCCTCGGCCACCTGGAGGCGGACCTCGTCGGTATCGTGTTCATCCATGATCTCGCCGACGATCTCTTCGAGGATGTCCTCGATGGTAATGATGCCGGCGGTACCGCCGTATTCATCGGTCACGATGGCGAGGTGGGTCTTTTTCGCCTTCAGGTTCTTCAGCAGGGTGCTGATCTTCTGGGTTTCCGGAACAAAATAGGGCTTCCTGAGGATTTCCTGCGGGATGGCGGAGTCCGGGCGCATCCCGAGGAACTTCAGGAGATCCTTCGCGTGGAGGATCCCCACGATTTCGTCGATGCTGCCGTTGTGAATGGGGATGCGGGTGTGGCCGCACTCGGTGACCAGCTGGATGACGCTCCCGAGGGTGGCGTCCACCGGCGCGGAGGAGATCTCGGTCCGGGGGATCATGATGGAATGGGCCCGGGTCTCTTTCAGGTCCAGGACACCGTGAACCATGTGGGATTCTTCGTCACTGATGAGCCCCCGGGCCTGGCCTTCATCCATCAGTTCCTGGATCTCTTCCGCGAGATCGTCACTGTTGCCGGGCGGGGATTTTCTTCTGATCAGTGATTTGAGGAAACCGGCAAAACCTTTTTCCGGGCCATCTTCCAAGGATGTCCAGTATCTCCAGTTAGATGTGAACCGCCGCCGGAGTGCCGCATGCGGTCCCGGTGCGGACGCTTTTATCGCCTGCCGTCTCAAAATATTATTTTCGTGGGGCGGTGATGTCAAGATTTTTGGCCTCACCTGAAATGAGCGCTTCAAATCCTGATGATTTTCAAAACAATACCTTTACCGAATTCCCGCGCCTGACGGGTGATGACAATCCCGGAAAAATCGGTGAGTATCTCAGCAATATCACAGAAAAAAATCTTTCATCAAAATTTGAAGCGCTCAATTTGGGTGTTAAATACCCCTTGACTACGATCCGCGACTGTAATAGTATCTCCCAATCTGATACCCGGCTCTATCCGCAAACGGTTTTTTCCAGATCCCGGCCCCTGTCGGCGCACGACATCCGGACAGGGCAAGCAGGGATTCCTTTTTGTGGATGGACACGGGAAGAAGCGGGCATAGCTCAGCTGGTAGAGTACAAGCTTCCCAAGCTTGGTGTCGCGGGTTCGAATCCCGTTGCCCGCTCCACGATCTGTACTGTCTTGGGTGTAACAGTGGCCCGACACCCTTTTTGAGGTTGTCGATCCAGTACGCGGTCGGTTTACTTCAAATTGCGGACGCGGCGTTGACCTGATCATAATTCCTGAATTCTGCGGGATAGGGATCTTATGTAACACGACGCTAAATTTCTGTCTGCAATGAGAAGGCGGGCCATGGGGCTCGCTTTTTGTTTTTTTGGGTGCGGAAACCTTCCGGGCGGGCCCGGGGAACGGCGGAGTGCCGGTGAAAACGGAACAAATCGTTGACACGGTGAGCCGTCTCATCGAACCGGTTTTCGATGAGATGGGGATGCAGCTGGTGGATGTGGAGTATGTCTCCCAGGGGGGAAGATGGGTGCTCCGGATCTACGCCGACCGACCCGGCGGAATCACCCTGGATGACTGCGCGCGGATCAGCAGGGAAATCGGAGGCCTGATGGACATAAAGGACGTCCTCCGGCATGAATACGTGCTGGAAGTTTCTTCCCCGGGTCTCAACCGCGTGCTGAAAAGCGAACGGGATCTCGCATGGGCCGCCGGGAAGCGGATACGGGTCCGGATGTCGACGCCGTTCAGGGGACGGCGCGATTTCACGGGGTATTTGCGGGAGGTCCGGGAAGGGGAGCTGTGCCTGGAAGTGGACGGCGATCCGGTTTGCCTTCCCCGGGAAGGCGTGAAAAAGGCCAGCGTGGTATCGGAAGAAATGGACCCTGGATCTGCATGAGCCGCCGGGGCGCGGGGAAACGAAGAACTGTTTTGAATGGGGTATCGGACTATGGTTTCGGATCTGACACGGATGATTGACCAGGTGAGCCGCGAGAAAGGGCTTGACCGGGACGTTCTGGTTAAAGCGCTTGAAGAAGCGGTGCGGGCGGCGGCACGAAAACGGTATGGGCCCGATTACGACCTGGAGGTCAACTACAACGAAGAGATGGGCGAGATCGAGGTCTTCGAGTTCAAGGAAGTCGTGGATACGGTCACCGCCGAGGCGCTCCAGGTTTCCCTTGAAGAGGCCCATGAACTGGATCCGGGGGCCGAGATCGGGGACAGCCTCGGCATCAAGATGGATACCGCGGAATTCGGAAGGATCGCCGCCCAGTCTGCGAAGCAGGTGATCATGCAGCGGTTGAAGGAGGCGGAACGGGATATCGTCTACGACGATTTCAAGGATCGCCGCGGAGAGATCATCAACGGGATCGTCCAGCGTTTCGACAGGGGATCCATGATCGTCAACCTGGGACGAACGGAAGCCGAGCTGCCGCCGAGGGAGCAGGTGCCGAGAGAGAGCTACCGGCAGGGGGACCGTGTCCGGGCCTACATCCTGGAGGTGAGGCAGTTCAGCCGCGGCCCCCAGATCGTCCTTTCGCGGACCCACCCGAATTTTGTTTCGGCCCTGTTCGAGAACGAGGTCCCCGAGATCTCCGAGGGCATCGTCGAAATCGTACAGGTGGCAAGGGAACCGGGCGCCCGCTCCAAGATCGCGGTCACGTCGAAAGACCCCGACGTGGATCCGGTGGGGGCCTGCGTGGGCATGAAGGGAAGCCGGGTACAGGCCGTGGTGCAGGAACTGCGCGGAGAAAAGATCGATATCATCACCTGGGATCCGGACCCGGCCAAGTTCATCTGCAACGCGCTCTCCCCGGCCGAAATCGTCCGGGTGATCGTGGACGAGGACAATCGCTCCATGGAAGTGGTGGTTCCGGACGACCAGTTATCCCTGGCGATCGGGAAGAAAGGCCAGAACGTGCGCCTGGCGTCCAGGCTCACCGGGTGGCGTCTGGATGTAACCAGCGAGACCAATTACAACCTTGCGCTCAAGGAGGGATACAAGTCTCTCCTCGACCTTCCCGGTGTCGGGCCGAAGCGGGCCGCCGACCTGTACGACGGCGGGTACAGATCCGCGCAGGACGTGGCCCAGGCCATGGCCGACGAACTCAGCTCCCTTGACGGATTTACCGAGAAGCGGGCCGTCCAGCTCATTGACGACGCCGCGGAATACGCGGCCAGGGCCGCTGCGCAGGCGGCGGCGCCGGAGGAAACGGAAGCCGGTACATCCGAGTCCGAAGAACCCGGGCCCGACGCTTTAGAGACGGAGGCGCCGGAACCCGTGAACGCGGATGCGGAAGCGGCGGATTCTGAAAATCCGGAACCAGTTCCGCCCGGCGGAGATGCCGACGCCGGGACCGAAACAGGGGAGAGCGGCGAAGGCAATGAATAAGGGGCACATCCCCGTCCGCACCTGTATCTCATGCCGTTCCCGGCGGAACAGGTCCGCGCTGGTTCGGCTGATGCTGGACGAAAAGGGAAGGGTCGTGCGGGACGAGGACGGACGCGGAACAGGCAGGGGCGCATATGTCTGCCGCTCAGCCGCCTGCCTTGAAAGATTAAGAGAGGGAAACCGGCTGGCCCGGGCGTTCAGGCGAACGGGGCGCCTTGAGATCGCACCGGAGGTATTTTTCCCGGCCCGGGGCGGCGTGGAAAGGGAATGACAAAGTTATCCGGTTTCCTTATCCGTGAAAGACCGAAAACAATCATCGGGGGAGTACATGGCGAAAGTCAGAGTTTACGAATTGGCGAGAGAACTTGACATCGAGAGCAAGGCGCTGGTGCAAAAGCTCCTCGCAGGGGGGTTGCCCATCAAGAATTACATGAGCACCCTGGACGAGGAAGCGGTCAGGAGAGCCAGGGAGATCGTCGCGGGCGTGGTGTCGGAAGTTGTGGAAGAAAAACGGATCAAGGCCACCGTGATCCGAAGGCGGAGAAAGAAAATCCGGGTGGAACCGAAACCGGCCGCGCCGGAGTCTGAAGAGATCGCGCCGGCCGCGGAACCCCCCGTCGAGGAGACGGCGGCTCCCGTGACCGAATCCCCCGAAACGGCCGTCGTTCCCGAGGAGACCGCGGCAAAGGCGGAGATGCATCAGGAAGAAGCCCCCCCCGAAGAGGCCCCGCCCACCCCCGGGGCGGCCGCCGGAGAGGTCCCCGCCCCCGGTGAAACACCCCCGAAACCCGCCGCCGAAGCCGCGGAAAAAGTGGCCAAACCAAAAAAGAAAAAGGGCGAAAAGGCGGCCAGGATCATCAAACGGCCGGAAGAGGGACCGCTCAAAGACCTGCTGGCGAAGAAGGCCGACGGTGCGGGGGTCCTCCGGCCCCGGAAACCCGCTCCGTCCCGTGTCCCGCCCGTTGCGAAGCGGCCTTTCCCTGCGCCGGCGGTTCCGGACGCGGGCGCGGTGCCGGGAAAGGCCGTGGGGAAAAAGAAGGCCAAAAAATGGACGGGCAAGGCGGGGATTCCCGGCGGGAAGGGCCGGCGTCACAAGAAGGAAATCTACGAAAAGGCCGATCTGTACCAGGGCCGCAGCCTGAAACGAAAATCCAGGAAGGGCGGGAAGGAAGCCCGCAAGAAGGTTCAGCAGACCCAGATTACGGTCCCGAAGGCCATCAAGCGGCGTCTCAGGATCCAGGAATCCGTTACGGTCAGCGAACTGGCCAAGGCCATGGGGATCAAGGCGGCCGAACTGATCAAGCGCCTGTTGATCCTGGGCGTTCCCAGCAACATCAACCAGTCCCTCGATTTTGAAACCGCGACCCTCGTGGCGGATGAATTCGGATATGAACTGGAACTCGATTCCTTTGACGAGGCGAGCCTGATTCCCGAGCCGGAGGACCGGCCCGAAGATCTGGTGCCGCGGCCCCCGGTGGTGACGATCATGGGGCACGTGGATCACGGCAAGACGTCCCTCCTGGATTATATCCGGAAATCCAACATCATCGGCGGGGAATCCGGCGGGATCACCCAGCACATCGGCGCCTATTTCGTCAAGACCGACGGAGGAGACATCGTTTTTCTCGACACGCCCGGCCACGAGGCGTTCACCGCCATGCGGGCGAGGGGCGCGGAAGTGACCGATCTCATCGTCCTGGTGGTGGCGGCCGACGACGGGGTCATGCCGCAGACCAAGGAGGCGGTGAATCATGCCCGGGCCGCCGATATCCCCATCGTGGTGGCGGTCAACAAGATCGACAAGCCGGATGCCGACCCCGAAAGGGTCAAGCGGGAGCTGGCCGAACTGAACCTGACGCCGGAAGAATGGGGAGGGGACACCATCTTCGGACACATCTCCGCAAAAACGGGAGAAGGGGTGGACGAACTTCTGAGCCTCATCCTCCTCCAGGCGGAAGTACTCGAACTCAAGGGAAACCCCAACAAGCCCGCAAGGGGAACCATCATTGAGGCACGGCTCGACAAAAGCAAAGGGCCCCTTGCCACGGTCCTTATCAAAAACGGCACCCTCAGAAAAGGGGATTACTTTGTCTGCGGTGAACATCACGGACGTGTCCGGGCCATGAACAGCTCCCGGGGCACCCGCATGAAATCGGCGGGGCCGTCCATGCCGGTGGAGATATACGGCATATCCGGCGTTCCCATGGCCGGAGACATCTTTGTGGCGGTCCCTGATGAGAAGACCGCCAAGCAGGTCAGTGAAAACCGCAGGGCGAAAAGCCGAAAGCAGGAAGTGGCGAGAAAAGGGATGGTCAGCCTGGACGACCTTTTCGAACGCATAAAGGAAGGCGGGGTAAAAGAGCTGAACATCGTCCTCAAGACCGATGTGCAGGGATCCCTGGAGGCCCTTTCGGAATCACTGGTGAAACAGAGCACCTCCGAGGTGAAGCTCAATATCATCCATTCCGGGACCGGCGCTATCGCGGAGTCGGACGTGATGCTGGCCGTGGCGTCGGGCGCCATCATTATCGGCTTCAATGTCCGGGCCAATCCGCGCGCCACGGAGATCGCCGAGAAAGAGAACGTGGATATCCGGTATTACGACGTCATTTACAACGTGATCAAGGATATCCGCCTGGCCATGGCGGGACTCCTGGAACCGGTCTACGAGGAGCGGATCATCGGAAGGGCGGACATCAAGGAGATCTTCCATGTCCCCAAGGTGGGCTCCGTCGCCGGGTGCCTGGTGAGCGAAGGACATGTCCAGCGGAATGCCAAGATCCGGCTCCTGCGGGACAACGTGGTGGTGTTCGATGGGAAAATCGCCTCTCTCAGGCGGTTCAAGGAGGACGCCAAAGAGGTGCAGTCCGGCTACGAGTGCGGCATCGGCCTGGAGAATTTCCAGGACATCAAGCCGGGAGACGTGTTTGAAGTGTATGAGGTGGAGGAGGTGGAGGCGGAGCTTTAACCGAGGCGTTATCCTCCGCCCGCATGCCGTAAAGGATGGTCGTAGGCACCCTCAGAATCGTGTTTTATCTCCGCGACAATCATTCCCTCAAGGGGAAGCGAAAGGTCGTAAGGAGTATGGTTGACAAGGTGAAATCCAGGTTCAACGTCTCCGTGGCGGAGGTCGGTTCCAATGACAACTGGCAGAGGATTGAAATCGGGATCAGCGCGGTGGGAAACGACAGGCGGCATATCGATTCTTCCCTGAGTCATGTCCTTGATTTTATCGATGGTCTGTACCTGGCGCAGATTACCGATACCGAGATGGAGATTTTCAGTCTTTGAGCCGGGCCGCAAGGCCCGGGCGCCAGCGGGTTTTGTTAACATGAGACGACGGGAGGCGGACGGCGGCGGGGCATGAACCCCGGGAACCGTCCAGCAGGTGGATGAAGGCAGCAGGTATCCGGGCCGTAAGGGTGGGGGACCATATCCAGAGGGAAATTGCAGTCCTTCTCATGAGGCGGGTGCGCGATCCCAGGGTGGAAGGCGTCACGGTGACGGGGGTACGGGTCAGCGCGGATCTCCGGATGGCTCGGGTTTTTTTCAGCGTCATGGGTGGAAAGGAAGACATCCGCCGGGCCCAGGCGGGGCTGGACAGCGCCAGGGGGTTCATCCGGAGGGAAATGGGTCACCATCTGGAGATGAAATACGTGCCGGAAATCATGTTTGTCCATGACGCGTCCCTGGAAATGGGGCGGCACCTGGAACAACTTCTTGACGAGATCGGACGGGGAGGGATGCCGGATGACTGAGCCTTCATCCTTTGCCGGCGGGATTTCCGCCCCGGAACCGGACGGACGCGAGCGGATTTTGCGTGAAATCGCCGCGGGACGCTCGTTCCTCCTGCTTACCCATGAAAATCCCGATGCCGACGGCATCGGTTCCATGCTTGCCCTGGGCCGGGTGCTTGAAAAAGCGGACAGGGAAGTGGTTCTCCTGGTTCCCGGTGACGCCGCGTCGTCTTTCGGCGCCATGAAAGGGATGGAAAACGTCTCCCGGACACTGGACCCGAAGGCCCGTTTTGATGTGGTGGTGGCCCTGGACGTGGCCGATCGGGCCAGGCTCGGGAAACTGCGGGATGAAATCGCCGGCCGCGGCGTCCTGGTCAATATTGATCACCATGAGACGAACACCCGTTTCGGCGATTTGAACCTGGTGGACCCGCAGGCCTCTTCTACGGGAGAAATCATATACGGCCTGATCCGGTCGGCGGGATTTTCCCTGGACCCGGAGGCCGCGGGGAATCTTCTTGCTGCGATACAGGGGGACACCGGATCCTTCCGCTATGAAAACACGACCGCCGAATGCCTCCGGATCGCCGCGGAGATCGTTGAAAGCGGGGTGCGGCCGTGGGAAGTCTGGCGGGCGGCGATGCCGCCGTGCACCCTCTCCCGGCTCCGCCTTTTGAGCATGGCCCTTGCCTCTCTCGAGCTTTATCACGGCGGAAGGCTGGGGATGCTGGCCGTCACCAGGGAGATGCTTGAAGATTCCGGGGCCCGCGGGGCCGAGACCGAGGGATTCGTGGAATATGTCCGGGTTGTCCCCGGGGTCGAAATCGCGGCGCTGGTCCGTGAGACGGACCACCGGGCGTACCGGTTCAGCCTGCGGTCCAACGATTGGGTCAACGTGGCCGAACTCGCCGCCCGGTTCGGCGGAGGAGGGCATCCCAGGGCCGCCGGTTTTCAGGGGCGGGGACCCCTTGCGGATTTGAAAGAGGAATTCATCAGGACCGCGGCCGGATATCTGGATGGGACGATCAACTGACGGGATACTCCTGGCCGACAAGGCGGCCGGCGAAAGCGCCTATGACGTGGTAAGGCGGCTCAAACGGGTTGTGCGGGGAGTAAAGGCCGGGCACGCGGGAACCCTGGATCCCTTCGCCACCGGCCTGATGATCCTTCTCCTGGGCCGGGCGACCCGGTTGTCGCGGTTCCTGATGTCCGGGGACAAGCTGTATCTCGGGACCCTGCGCCTGGGCGTGGAGACGGACACCCTGGATCCCACGGGACGCGTGCTTCGCACCGCCCCGGTTCCGGACCTGAAGGAAGCGGAGATCAGGGCGCAGGCCGACAGGTTCGTGGGAGATATTCTCCAGGCCCCGCCCGCTTTTTCCGCGGTCAGGCACCGGGGGACGCGGGCGTACAAGCTGGCCCGGCGGGGAGAAAAGGTCTCCCTTGAAAAACGAAGAGTGACGGTGCATGCCTTTCGCATCCTGTCGGTCGACCTCCCGGAGGTGACTTTTGAGGTCCACTGCTCCAGCGGCACCTATGTCCGGAGCCTTGCGGCCGACCTGGGCCGCCGGCTGGGGCCCGGGGGACACCTGGCGTCCCTGAGAAGACTGCGAAGCGGGCCCTTCAGGGTGGAAGACGCCCTGTCCCCTGCGGACGGGTTCTGGACCCGAAAGGCGCGGCCGTCCGATGTGGCGCGGCACCTTATCTCCCTGAGAGACGCGCTCCCGTGGATGCCCGAGGTAGCGGTGGGACCGTCGCTTGCGAAAAAGATAAAAAGCGGGTATCAGCCCGGCATGGCTGAATTTCCGGAGATGACCGGTGGTGTCGGCCACGGCGGCGGATATTTCAAGCTGGTTGAAGGGACGTCGCTGGCCGCCGTTGCAAAGCTAATCGAAAGCGGGGGGAATGGGCATGGCAACATAAAGATAGAACGGGTATTTTTGTAACGCATCCGTCCGGGCGCGCACGGCGACGGGCCGACGAAGAGAACGCGCGCGGATGATGCCTCGATTTTTGCGGAAGGGGACCGGGATCCCCGCGCGCGACACCGCGAACAGGACATGGAATGAACTCTTAGAGGAGGTATGGACAGTGGTTTTAACACCGGAAGCCAAGAGAGAAATCATTGATCGCTTCAAGGTCAACGAAAAAGACACCGGGTCGCCTGAAGTTCAGATCGCTTTGCTCAGCAATCGCATTAAGTATCTAACCGAACATTTTAAAATACATAAAAAAGATCATCATTCCCGGAGGGGCCTGCTGAAGCTGGTGGGCCAGAGGCGGCGGCTTCTCAACTACCTGAAAAGGAAAGACATAGAGAAGTATCGCGCCGTTATCAAGGAACTGGGCATTCGAAAATAGATCGATTCCGGTCAATGGCGTCACGGTCGGACCCCATGGAAAGACCACCGATGAATCACGGCCGAGAGTGAAAGGACAGAAAACAAGATGATAAAAAATTGTTCCATAGAGATTAACGGTCAGCACCTCAACATGGAGACGGGCCGGATTGCCAGGCAGGCAAGCGGCTCCGTCGTCGTCACGCTGGGGGAAACGGTCGTACTGGTGACGGTCGTCGCTACGGATTCGATTCGTGAGGGGATCGATTTTCTTCCCCTGACCGTTGAATACCAGGAGATGTCCTATGCGGGCGGCCGGATCCCGGGAAATTTTTTCAGGAGAGACATGGGAAGGCCCTCCGAGAGGGAGACCCTGACATCCCGGTTGATCGACCGGCCCATTCGACCGCTGTTTCCCGAGAATTATCGCTACGAAACCCAGATCATCGCCACCGTGTTCTCCACCGACAAGGAGAACGAGGCCGACGTGCTCGCCCTGCTCGGGGCCTCGGCGGCCCTCGAGATCTCCGATATCCCCTTTCTGGGCCCCATCGCGGGGGTCCGGGTGGGACGGGTGGACGGCCGGTTCGTCGTCAACCCGACCATCAGCCAGCAGGAAGAGAGCGACATCAACCTCGTGGTGGCCGGCAACCGGACCGGTGTCGTCATGGTGGAGGCGGGCACCCGTTTCGTTTCCGAGTCGGACATCCTCGACGCGATCTTTTTCGGTCACGAGGCCCTGCAGCCGATGCTCGACATGCAGGAGGAACTCAAGTCCGCGGTGGGAAAACCCAAGCGGGTCATCCCTCCGAAAGCGGTGGTGGAAGATCTCGAGGAAAAGGTCCGCGCCGCGGCGGTTCCCTTACTGAAAGAGGTGATCTCCATCCCGGACAAGATGCTCCGCCAGCAGAAACGGAAAGAGGCCGTCGCCGCGGTGGTGGAGGCCCTTTCCGATTCCTTTGAGGGACAGGCATCCGAGATCAAGACCCTGGTGCATGACCTGGAAAAGGAGCTGGTCCGGCACATGATCCTGGAGGAAGGAAAGCGGATCGACGGTCGGTCCTTTACCGAGGTCCGGCCCATTGAATGCCTGGCCGGCATCTTTCCGCGGGTCCATGGCTCCGCCCTGTTCACCCGGGGAGAGACGCAGGCCATCGTCCTGACCACCCTGGGGACCGAGCGGGACGAGCAGCGGATGGAGTCCATATACGGGGATTATTTCCGATCGTTTATCCTCCATTACAATTTTCCGCCTTACAGCGTGGGCGAGGCCAAGCGTCTGGGATCTCCCGGGCGCAGAGAAATCGGGCACGGCGCCCTTGCCAGGCGGGCGCTCCAGCCGGTGATGCCGGACAGCGAATCGTTCCAGTACTGTGTTCGGGTCGTCTCCGAGATCCTCGAATCCAACGGATCCTCCTCCATGGCGACCGTCTGCGGCGGATCCCTCTCCCTTATGGACGCGGGCGTCCCCGTAAAGGAAGCAGTGGCGGGCGTGGCCATGGGGCTCGTTTCCGACGGGGACAAGGTCGTCGTGCTGACAGATATCATCGGGGATGAGGACCATTACGGGGACATGGACTTCAAGGTGACGGGGACCCGGGAGGGCGTCACTGCCCTCCAGATGGACATCAAGGTGGAGAACCTGACCCGGGAGACCCTGGACCAGGCCCTCCGCCAGGCAAAGGACGCGCGGCTCCATATCCTGGACCGGATGGGTGAGGCCATTTCCAGGCCGAGAACCCAGGTATCCGAGTATGCCCCGGTGATCACCACCATCCAGATAAAGCCCGAAAAGGTCCGGGTCCTGATCGGCCCGGGCGGAAAAACCATCCGGGAAATCTCCAACGCCTGCGATGTGCGGATCGACGTGGATGACGAGGGAAACGTTACCATCTCCTCCGCCGAAAAGAGCGCAGCGGACGCGGCCGTTGAGCGGATCAACGAACTCCTGCAGGAAGTGGAAGTCGGCAAGCTGTACAAAGGAAAGGTCGTAAAGATCATGGACTTCGGCGCCTTTGTGGAGATCTTTCCGGGAACGGACGGGCTCGTCCATATCTCCCAGCTGGACCGGGAGCGGGTGAACCGGGTGACCGACGTGCTGAACGAGGGTGACGAGGTCCTCGTAAAGGTCCTGGAGGTGAACGCCGACGGAAAGATCCGGCTGTCCCGAAAGGCGGCGCTGGGGATGAGCCTCGACGATGTATCATAAAACCGTGCTGAAAAACGGCGTCCGGATCATTTCCGAGCCGATTCCGCACCTGCGCTCCGTTTCTCTCGGGATCTGGGTAAATGCCGGGTCCCGGGACGAGGCGCCCCCTGAAAACGGCATTTCGCATTTTATCGAGCACATGATTTTCAAGGGAACCGCCCGTCGTGACGCATTTCGGATCGCCAAGGAACTGGACGCCATCGGGGGGATGTCCAATGCCTTCACCGGAAAGGAGCATACCTGCTTTCACGCGAAGGTCCTGGACCGGCACTTCGATCGCCTTGCGGACATCCTCTCCGACATTTTTCTGAATTCAACCTTCGATGACCGCGAGATGGAACGTGAACGGCAGGTGATCCTCCAGGAGATCAGCATGGTGGAGGACAGCCCCGACGATAAAATCCATGTCCTTTTCAACCGCGGTTTCTGGCGCGATCATCCCATCGGCAGGTCCATCCTTGGCACCGGCGAGACCGTCAGCGCCATCACCCGGGAGGCGATCCGCGACTACATGGGCCGGTTTTACGTGCCCGAGAGGGTCCTCGTGGCGGCCGCGGGAAACGTGGATCACCGATCCATGGTCGCGTTTTTTGAACCCCTTTTCGAATCGGCGTTTCCGAGCGGGAGATCCGCTCCGCCCCGGAAGACGCCGGGAGTCCGGCCCGGGGCATCCTTTCACTTCAAGGAACTGGAACAGGTCCATCTCTGCCTGGGCGGCGAGGCGCCTTCCCAGAAGGACGAAAAGAGATTCGCCTGCGCCGCGTTCAACACCCTGCTGGGCGGAAACATGAGTTCCCGGCTGTTCCAGGAGGTCCGGGAGAAGCGGGGGCTGGCCTACTCGGTTTACTCCTTTGTCTCCTCTTACGCGGATACCGGCCTCCTGGGCGTCTACCTTGCCACGGATCTCGGAAACGTCAACCTGGCGCTGGAGGTGGTCTCAGGTGAAATAAGGAAAATGATCCGGGGCGCGGTCTCCCCTTCGGATCTCGAAGAGGCCAAGGAATACCTGATCGGGGGGCTCTATCTCTCCTCGGAGAATTCCGACAGCCGCATGATGCGCACGGCGAAAAACGAGTTTATCTACGGGCGCTATATCCCGTTCGAGGAACTGGTCTCGCGGCTGGAGAAGGTCACCGTTGATGACGTGGTCGCGGTCGCCCGGGACGTTTTCCGGGAAGACCGGGTCTCCCTGACCACCCTGGGACCGGTCAGTGAGGCAGACGTGGACCGTTCCTGCCTCGCCTTCGACGCCTGGTAGGCGACGGTGTCCACCTCTCTGTTTGATACCGGCCGGTCCCGTGAAAATCTTTTATGGAGGTCCTGGATTGACACGCATTCCCGTCCGCATACGACGGTTAGACGGGTGCGGGGATCTTCCCCTCCCGAGGTATGAATCCGGCGGCGCGTCGGGCATGGATATCCGGGCGTGCGTCGACGCCCCGGTCCGCCTGGACCCGGGGGATATCCGTTTGATTCCCACGGGTCTCTGCGTTTCCATCCCCCCCGGGTTTGAACTCCAGATCCGCCCCCGCAGCGGCCTCGCCCTCCGCCACGGCATCGGGATGGTGAATTCGCCCGGAACCATAGACTCGGATTACCGGGGCGAGATCGGGATTATCCTCATCAACTGGGGGGAGAAGGCGTTCACCGTGAGAAGGGGCGACCGGATCGGCCAGATGGTCCTCTCCAGGGTGTACCGGGCCGAACTGGAGGCGGTCAACGACCTGGACGCCACGGACAGGGGCGAAGGCGGCTTCGGCCACTCCGGGCTGAAATGAGCCGCAGGAGCGAACCGTAAACACCATGATTCCTGCGGATACAGGGACGGCATGTTGAAATTTTCCGTACTGGCCTCCGGCAGCGGCGGAAACGCCTGTTATGTGGCCACCGAACAGGCGCGAATCCTTATCGATGCGGGGTTGAGCTGCCGGGAGCTGACACAGCGCCTGAATGCGCTGGGAGAGGCCCCGAAAAAGCTGGATGCGCTGATCATCACCCATGAACACACGGACCATATCCGGGGCGCGGGACCGGTGGCCCGGCGTTTCGGACTGCCGGTCTACCTGAACCGGATGACGCATGCCCGCGGCCGAAAGGCCATGGGAAAACTCCCCCGCGTATCAATCATCGAGACCGGCCGGTCTTTTTCCATCAAGGATGTGTGCGTGGAGACCTTTACCAAGTGTCATGACGCCGCTGATCCCATGGGGATCGTTTTATCCCGGCAGAACGGCGGAACGGATCCGGGGGAGACGAGAATCGGCATTGTGACGGATCTCGGCCGGAGCACCGCGCTCGTGGAAGACCGCCTGCAAGGGTGCCGGGCCCTGATCATGGAATTTAATTATGACCCGGAACTGCTGGAGCGGGGGCCCTATCCGCTGGACCTCAAGAGAAGGATCAGGGGGCAGGACGGGCATCTCTCCAACGGGCAGGCCGGGGATCTCCTCCGGAGCGTGTCTCACCGGGACCTGGACTTCGTGCTCCTGGCCCATTTGAGTGAAAACAACAACGACCCGGTCAAGGCCCGGGAAGCGGCGGCCGACGCCCTCGAAGCGGGCGGATGCGCAGCGGCCCGCATTATCGTCACGCGCCAGGACCGGGCGGTCCCCATGATTTATCTGTGACCCGTTCTCCCGCGCCGATGGACCGGAAACCGAATGACAGGAAAAGACGGCGGAAAAGAAGAGGATGCGTGTGCAGCTGCTGCGGGAAGGAACGCCCTTTCTGCTGGACCTGTCCGTGCGGCTTCAGGATCTGCAACGCCTGCATGGAGGAAAACCTGTGGGGCCTTACCTGCAGCGGGGTGAACTGGCAATGCCCGGACTGCGGGGCCTTGCGGCCCTTCTGATCCAGGGGGAGGATACGATGAAAAATCGGCACTGGTTTCCAGGGGCAAGGCGGCGGCTCCGGTGGAGCATATTCCTTTTTCTTTCGTTTTTGTTCTTTGCGGCGGGATGCGCCGAGGTCCCGCTGACCCACCGGAAAGGGCTGCACATGGTGCCCGAATCCCAGATGCTCTCCATGAGCTTCCAGCAGTACAATGAAATTCTTAAGAAATCCAGGCTCTGCACGGATCCGGAAAAAATCCGTCTCGTGCGGCGGGTGGGAAAACGCATCGCAAGGGCGGCCGAGGAATTTCTCGTGGACTCGGGCATGGGGGCGGAGGTCAGGAAGTACCACTGGGAATTCAACGTGATCCAGGACGACGACGTCCTCAATGCCTGGTGCATGCCGGGTGGAAAGATCGCCGTATATACGGGCATTCTTCCGGTCACCCGGGACGAGAACGGGCTCGCGGTGGTGCTGGGCCATGAGGTGGCCCATGCCATTGCTCGACATGGAAACGAGCGGATGAGCCAGGCCCTCCTGGCCAGCCTGGGAGGGATGGCCCTCTCCGTGGCAATAAGGGAAAAGCCGGATACCACCCGGCGGCTGTATATGGCCGCGTTCGGCGTGGGGGCGAGCGTCGGCTTTCTCCTGCCCTACAGCCGCATCCACGAATCGGAGGCCGACCGGATCGGCCTGACCCTGATGGCCCGGGCCGGGTATGACCCGCGGGGGGCGCTGACCTTCTGGAAGCGGATGAAAGAAAAGGAAAAAGGCGGCCGGCCGCCCGAATTTCTGTCCACGCACCCGGCGCCCGCCGCGCGGATCGCCGCGCTGAAACGCTACATCAACGAGGCCATGCCCTATTATGAACAATCGCTGAAACCCGGACGCCCGCTGTAGGCCCGTTCATCTCTCCGCTTGTGCGCCCCGGCCCGAAGACACCAGGATCCGCCATGACCCGTGATATCTCCCGTATCCCGCACCGCGTCATCCGGGATCCCTTTCTCCACGTGGTTCTTTATCAGCCCGAAATTCCCGCCAACACCGGGAATATTGCACGCCTCTGCGCGGCAGCCGAGGTCCGGCTGCACCTAATCCATCCACTGGGATTCCGCCTGGATGACCGGCACCTGAAACGGGCGGGGCTTGATTACTGGCACGAGGTGGACATCCGTTATCACGACAGGTTTTCGGCCTTTCTCGATCATGTGAAAGGGGCGGGCAGGATCCTCTCCTTCAGTCGCCATGCCGGACCGCTCTACACGGAGGCGGCGGTAGAAAAGGGAGATTTCCTCCTTTTCGGCCGCGAGACGTCGGGCCTTCCGGCGGAGATCCGTGAGGCATACCCCTGTTACCGGATCCCCATGTGGGGAAAGGTCCGGAGCCTGAACATCTCCACCGCCGTCGGAATCGTGACCTATCACTGTCTGCGTCAAACGGGACGTTTCTGAGGCCCGGAGGGCCGACCACCGTGCCGGTGTCTCCCGGGGCGTTCAAGGCGCGATTTTTTCAGCGTTTTCGCCGGTAAAGACCAGGGAACGCTCCGGGCCGGCGATGCCGGAAAGATGGCTCTGGAAAACGTTCCGGCCGAAAGGATGGATGCTTCTCAGCCGGCTGGTATGGACGAAGATCCGGGTCGCTCCTCCGCAGCCGCTTTTCAGGACATTGAGGAGCTGGTGCGCCGAACTTCCGTCAAAATCTCCCGTGAGCTGGATATGAAAATTTCCGCTGTTGTGATGGATGGAGATCCTGAAGTTGGATGCCATTGAGTCCTCCCGGGGTAGCCGTTTCGGTCCGACGGAGCGGCACAAAAGCCGCTCTTTTTTCAGGAATAGCCCTGGGCGTGCCCGTCCTGCGGGG
>CAZCVB010000002.1:0-23127 GCA_964501805.1 uncultured Desulfobacteraceae bacterium
TCATTCGACGAGGCGATTGGCCATCAAGCTATCGCCTTGAGGCGATAGTAGTTGAGTCTGTGTGGAAAAAGGTTGTCATGTTTTCTACAATTTTGTATGAATCAGGGGTTGGACGGAACAGAAAAGAAGACTGACGGAGAAAGCCTCGCACATGCCTGAAAACGGTATCCCCACAAGACCCGATCAACTGGCGTGCCTGTATGAGATTACGCGGGCCGTCCATGCCACGCTGGACCTGCGGAAATCTCTTTACAAGGTCCTGGATCTCCTGTCTCAGCACCTGGGCATGAACCGGAGCTCCATCACGCTCCTGAACACGGACACGTCGGAGATCCGGGTGGAGGTGGCCCACGGGATCTCGCCGGTGGAAAAGACCCGCGGCCGGTACAAACTGGGAGAGGGGGTCACCGGCCGGGTGATCGCCTCGGGACGGCCCATGGCGGTTCCCAATATCGACAAGGAGCCCCTTTTCCTGGACCGCACCGGGGCCCGGAGCCGGATCGACCGGTCGAAAATTTCTTTTATCTGTGTCCCGGTAAAGGACGACCGCCGGGTGATCGGGGCCCTGAGCGTGGACCGGTTTTTTGAAAGCGCCCACCCGCTGGAAGATGATGTGAGGCTCCTCACCGTCATCAGCAGCCTGATCGCCCAGAAGGTGGCGCTCCTGGAGCGGATCAACCGGGAGCAGGATCAACTGAGAAAGGAAAACCTGCGGCTCAAAAAGGAACTCAACAGGAAATACAGCTTTTCCAACATCATCGGCAACAGCCGAAAGATGCAGGAGGTCTTTTACCTGATCACGCAGGTGGCAAAGAGCAACGCCAATGTCCTCCTGCTGGGAGAGAGCGGAACGGGCAAGGAACTGGTGGCCAATGCCATCCATTACAACAGCCTGCGTGCCGACAGGCCCCTGGTCAAGGTCAACTGCGCCGCGCTCCCCGCCAACCTGGTGGAGGCCGAACTGTTCGGGTATGAAAAAGGCGCCTTCACCGGCGCAAACCGTGAAAAGGCGGGGAAGTTCGAGCTCGCCAGCGGCGGCACCATCTTCCTGGACGAGATCGGCTCCCTTGCGCTGGAAAGCCAGGGAAAACTGCTGCGTGTTCTCCAGGAAAGGGAGCTGGAAAAGCTGGGCGGAACCGCCGTCATAAAGGTCAATATCCGCCTGATCGCGGCCACCAACCAGGACCTGGCGGCCGCGGTGGAATCCGGCGCCTTCCGGGAGGACCTCTTCTACCGGCTGAATGTGTACCCTATTTACATGCCGGCCCTGAGGGAGCGGGAGGCCGACCTGCTGCTTCTGGCCGATTATTTTCTCGAAAAATACGCCACGGAATACGGAAAGGACATTCGCCGCATCTCCACGCCGGCCATCGAGGCCCTGACGCGGTATCACTGGCCGGGGAACGTGAGGGAACTGGAAAACTGCATGGAACGGGCCGTACTGCTGTGCGACGACCAGGTCATCCACGCATACCACCTGCCGCCCACCCTGCAGACGGCGGAAGACACGGGGACCCGGCCGTCCCGCTCGTTCAAGGAGGCGGTGGAACACTTTGAAAAGGAAATGCTCATCGACGCATTGAAAAGCAGCCGGGGAAACATGCGGAAGGCCGCCAGGAACCTGGGGACCACGGAACGGATCTTCGGCTACAAGACCCGGAAATACGGCATCGTGCCCAGGCAGTACCGGTAATCCGGAACCGCCCGTTTTTCCTCCTTTTCCAATCCCGCCCGCCGGCGTGCCATGCCACGCGGGGCAGCCGTCCGGAAAAACAGGAACTTGGCAGCGACCCGCGGCGAGTCAGCGGGACGCGAAATAGTCGACAATCCCTTTGGTAAGCGATTCGATCGTATAGGCGTCGGGAACCAGGTTGACGGACAGGCCGTTTTTCCTGGCGGTTTCGGCGGTGATAGGGCCGATACAGGCGACGGTCACCCGCGACATCCACGAGGGATCGGCCTGCGGGTCGTCCCTGAGCATCTCCACAAAGTTGGTGACCGTGGAAGGACTGGTAAAGGTGATCATGTCGATTGCGCCCGATGCCAGCATCTCCCGGACGGGGCCGGCGTCCCGGGTCGTCCGGATGGTCCGGTAGGCCGGGACCACATCGACGTGAGCCCCCATTTCCCGGAGCCGCTCCGGGAGGACCTCCCGGGCCTGTTCCGCCCTGGGGATCAGGATGCGGACGTTTTTGATTTCATGCCTTTCAAAACATGCCGCAACGGCCTCGGCCCGGTATTCCTCCGGCATGAGATCCGGCGTGATCCCGATCCGGCCCAGGGCCCGGGCGGTCCCGGGGCCGATGGCGGCGATCCGGATCCCCTTCAGATCCCGCACGTCCCTGGGCAACTCCCGGAGGCGGGCCAGGAAATAGCGGACCCCGTTGGCCGAGGTAAAGACGAGCCAGCGGTAGGTCCCGAGGGCCTCGATGGCCCGGTCCAGGGGCGTCCATGTGTCCGGAGGGACCACTTCGATGGTGGGGAATTGAATGGCGTCGGCGCCGAGCCGGATCAGCTCCCGGAGAAAGCCGCTGGCCTGGGCCCGGGCCCGGGTCACCACGATGCGCCGACCGAAGAGGGGCCGTTTCTCGTACCAGGCCAGTTCCGACCGCAGGCCTACCACATCCCCCACCACGATCACGGCCGGGGGGGTCATCCCCGCTTCTTCGGCCCGCCGGGCGATGTCCCCGAGGGTCCCGGTCACTGTTTTCTGCTCCGGGACCGTGCCCCTTCGGATAACGGCCACCGGCGTCTTTGGAGGACGGCCGTTCTCCATGAGGCGACGGGCGATCCGCGGCAGGTTCCCCACGCCCATGAGGAACACGAGGGTCCCGGCGCCGGTGGCGAGTTTATCCCACGCGATGTCCGAGCCGTCCTTGGTGGGGTCTTCATGCCCGGTGATGAAGGCGACCGTGGAGGCGTAATCCCTGTGCGTCAACGGGATTCCTGCGTACGCCGGCACCGCGACGGCGGAGGTCACCCCCGGCACCACCTCAAAGGCAACGCCGGCCTTCGCCAGTTCCACGGCCTCTTCCCCTCCCCGGCCGAAGATAAAGGGGTCTCCCCCCTTGAGCCGGACCACGGTGTCTCCTTTTTGCGCCCGATCCACAATAAGGGCACTGATCTCTTCCTGGCGCATGGTGTGGCAGCCGCCTTTTTTTCCCACATAGATCAATTCCGCGCCGTCCCGGGCATATTCGAGAAAGGCGCGGTTGGCCAGGTAATCGTAGATCACCACATCGGCCCGCGAAAGACACTCTTTTCCCCTGAGGGTCAGAAGCCCGGGATCCCCCGGTCCGGCCCCCACAAGGTAGACCCTGCCTGTCCTGCTCTCCGGCATCTCTTTCTCCTTCCCGGTGCCGTTACCGGCCCGGTTCCGTATGGCTGTAAATCCGCGCCAGGATCTCTCCCGCCCCCATGGCCAGCAGTTTGACGGCCATGGCCGTTCCCATCTCCTCCGCCCGGTCCCGGTCACCCGTCATCTCCTCCCTGAGAAGCCGGGAGCCGTCCAGTTCGGCCACCATGCCCTGAAGGCGCACCTCCCGGCCCTCGGCGCGGGCGTAAGCCGCGATGGGAACCTGGCACCCCCCCTCCAGTTTTTTCAGGAAGGCCCGCTCCGCCCGGACACATACCTCGGTGGGATCGTGATTCAGGAATTCAAGGAGATCCCGGGTCCTGGAATCGTCCTGCCGCACCTCCAGCCCCAGGGCCCCCTGTCCGATGGCCGGAAGGACGTGCTCCGGGGAAATCGGATGTCCGATCCGTTTTGACAGCCCCAGGCGCCTGAGCCCCGCGGCGGCCAGGACCACGGCATCCATCTCGCCGTTATCGAGCTTTCGAAGGCGCGTGTCCACGTTTCCCCTGAGCGGCACCACTTCCAGGTCCGGCCGCAGGTGGCGCAGCTGGGCGGCCCTTCTCAGGCTGCCGGTCCCGACGCGGGCCTTCCGGGGAAGGTCCTCCAGGGAGTAATTCTCTCTCGATATAAGGGCGTCCAAGGGGTCTTCCCGCTCGGGAAAGGCGCACAGGACCAGGCCGTCCGGAAGCAGGGCCGGGACGTCCTTCATGCTGTGAACGGCCAGATGGACCTCCCTCTTGAGCAGCGCCGCCTCGATCTCCTTCACGAACAGGCCTTTTCCGCCGATTTTGCTCAGGGGGCTGTCCAGGATCCGGTCCCCGGTGGTCCTGATCCTGACCAGTTCAACCTGCGTGCCCGGATGCCGGGACTCGATCTTTGCCTTGACCCATCGGCTCTGGGCCAGGGCCAGGGGGCTTCCTCTTGTGCCGATTTTAAGATTCATGGTGTATGATCCGCCGTGCGGTCCCCGGGCCCGCCCCGGCCCATCAGGAACCGGGCCAGTTCCAGGTCAAAGGGCGTGGTGATCTTGATGTTCCGCTCCGAGCCCTCAACGACCCGCACGGGGACGCCCGTTTTTTCCACCAGCAGGGCGTCGTCCGTGGCCTCAGGCCAGCCCCCGGCCAGGGCCTTTTCATGGGCGTTCAGGATGTCGGGATAACGAAAAAGCTGGGGCGTCTGTGCCAGCCAGACATCGCCCCGGTCATAGGTCTCCACGACCTCTCCCCCGGGGGAGACCTTTTTGACGGTCTCCCTGGCGGGGAGCGCGGCGATTACCGCCCCGGCGGTTCCGGCGCCCAGAATCACCCTCTGGATCAGATCCCCGTCCACCAGGGGGCGGACCCCGTCGTGGATCAGGACCCGGTCCCATTCCCCGCCGGACGCCTCGATGCCGGACCGGACCGAGTCCTGGCGGCGCAACCCGCCGGGCGCAACCCGCCGGACCTTTCGGAATCCGAACCTGAGGACGATTTCATCCTCGCAATACGCGATGTCCCCCGGCGGGACCACCGGGATGACGGCATCCACCAGGGGACATTTTTCAAACTGTTCAATGGTCACGGCCAGGATGGGCCTTCCGTCCAGCTCCATGTACTGCTTGGCCGGCCCCCCCCTGCCCATGCGGACGCCGGCACCGGCGGCCGGGATGACGGCCACGATTCCCCCCGGCATCCGCGTCTGTTTCAAGGCGCCCTCTTTCACGCCCGTTCCCGTTCCGGCAAGCGGCGCCCGGGCCATGTCAGCCCTGTGCCGCTTTTCGGGTCAATTTTTTCATCCGGTTGATCCGCCGACGCAGCACCTCCACCTTTTTTCGGTCCTTCTCTTTTCGTGCCGCCTCTTTCTCCTGCCGGAGGACCCGGAGCCTCTTTTTCAGATCCCTGGCGCTGGGCAAGGGTTTTTTCGTCTTTTTTTTCTTTTTTTCGGCCGCGCCCTCGTCCTTGATTCCCTTGAACTCCTTGACAATCGCCAGGAGTTCATCCTTTTTCATGGCGTGGACCCCTTCCACCCCGGGGATCTCCCTGGCGATTTCCCGGAGTTCCTTGGCCGTCATCTTGTGGATGGGTTTTTTCGCCTCGTTTTCCCCGGCCGATTCGGCCCGGGGTTCTTCCTGTGCCTCTTCCTGTCTGGTTTCTTCTTCCATTGTCTTCCTCCTGTTTCCGGTGGTCCTCTTTTCCGCATCCCGTTCCCCGCCCTTTGGGCGGCTATTCTTTTCTCAGGAAGGGCCTGAAAAGATCGATGGGGATGGGAAAGAGGGTCGTGGTACTGCTTTCGGACGATATTTCCCGCAATGTCTGCAGGTATCTCAACTGAAGGGCCTCGGGGTGTTTGTGGATGATCTCCGCGGCCTCGGCCAGCCGGGCGGAGGCCTGGAATTCACCCTCCGCGTTGATCACCTTGGCCCGCCGTTCCCTCTCGGCCTCGGCCTGGCGGGCCATGGCCCGCTGCATCTCCTGTGGAAGATCGATATGTTTCACCTCCACGGTGGTCACCTTGATCCCCCACGGGTCCGTGTGTTTGTCCAGGATGCTCTGCAGTTCGGCATTGATCTTGTCCCGCTCCGAGAGGAGGTCGTCCATCTCCACCTGGCCGCATACGCTCCTCAGGGTGGTCTGGGCCAGCTGCGAGGTGGCGAACAGGTAGTTTTCCACCTCGACGATGGCGTTGGTGGGGTCCATCACACGGAAATAGATCACCGCGTTGACCTTCACCGACACGTTGTCCCGGGTGATGACGTCCTGTGCCGGGACATCCATGGCCACGAGCCGGAGGCTCACCTTGACCATCTTGTCGATGACGGGAATCAGGATGATCAGGCCGGGGCCTTTTGTCTTGATCACGCGGCCCAGGCGGAAAATCACGCCCCGCTCATACTCTTTCAGTATCTTGACGGCGGATGCCAGGAAAAAAACGATCAGCACGATCGCAAGGATATAAAACATGGCGGTCCTCCTCCTAATGATGGTTGGGTCAAAGGGTCCCGGCCGATGCCGGGTCTTTCCCGGACTCAGGATTCCTTTTCCACGGCCTTGCGGACCCGAAGGAGCAGGCCGTCAACCGCCTCCACAAGGACCCGGTCCCCGGGTTCCAAACGCTCCCCGGCCTTCGCCCGCCAGGATTCGCCGTGGACGAAGACCCGTCCTTCCGGGTCGAGCGGCTCCCTCACGACGCCCACTTCTCCCACAAGGCCCTCGGCCCCGCCCCGGGGACGCAGCCGGGAGGCGCGAAACGCCAGTCCCGCCACCACCACGAAAAAGCCGCCCACCAGGAGGATGGTGGGCATCATCAGCTCAAGGGAGATCTTCACGTCCTCGAATAGCATGATGGACCCGATGGTGAGCGAAATCAATCCTCCCACGGAGAGCATGCCGTAGCTCGTAATTTTTATCTCGGCGATGAAGAAGATAACGGCCAGGATGATCAGGAGAAGTCCCGCGGTGCTGACCGGGAGCGTCTGAAAAGAGAAAAACGCCAGCACCAGGGAGATGGCCCCGATAACGCCGGGAAAAACCGCCCCCGGATGGGACAGCTCGAAGTAGAGACCGGCGAGGCCGATCATCATGAGGATGTAGGCGATGTTCGGATCGCTGATGGTCCTGAGCACCCGGTCCCTGAACCCGGGACGATAATAGGTCCTGGCGAGGCCCTTTGTCCGGAGCGTGATCCGGGCGCCGGCCACGGAGACGGTCCTGCCGTCCAGGGCGGCCAGGAGATCATCCAGGTCCCTTGCCACGATATCGACGACGCGGGCCTTGAGCGCCTCGTCCGCGGTAATAGAAACGCTTTCCCGGATCGCCTTTTCCACCCACTCCCCGTTCCGTCCCCGGTCTTCGGCGATGCCCCGGCCGTAGGACGCCATGTCGTTGACCACCTTTTCCGACAGGGTCTTTCCCAGGTCCCCGCCGCCGGCCGTCACCGGGTGCGCGGCCCCGATATTGGTCCCGGGGGCCATGGCCGCCACGTGCCCGGCCTCCGTGATCATTACGCCGGCCGATGCGGCCCCCGCGCCCCGCGGTGCCACGTACACCACCACCGGGACCGGGGAATTCAATATGGCCTTTACAATGGTGCGCATGGAAGATCCCAGTCCGCCGGGGGTGTCCAGACGGATGACGCAGAGGGACGCCCCCTGTTTTTCGGCCGCCGCGATGCCCCGCCTGGCGTACATGGCCGTGCCCGGATTGATGGGCCCTTCCAGTTCGATGACCAGGACCCCGTTTCCGGCACGAACGCCCGGGACCGGCATAAGGAGGAGCGAAAGCAGCGCCGGGAGGGCGAGCAGGAGAAACCGGGCCCATGCCGTGATCGCGCGCTCAGGCATGTGTCTCCACCTCCAGGCCGAGGCGTTTCATGATCTTTTTGACATCCTCCCATACCAGGCGTTTCAACTCCCTCTCGCGCGAAGGGTTGCGCAGGAGATAGGCCGGGTGGTAGGTCGGCATCACCGGGATATCCAGGTAAGACCGCCAGGCCCCCCTCTCTTTCGAAATCTTGAAATTCCCGCCCAGCAGGGCCCGGCCCGCGACACGGCCCAGGATGCAGATCACCTCGGGCCTGATCAGGCGGATCTGCTGCTCCAGGAACGGGCGGCAGGCCGCAATCTCGTCCTTTTCCGGATCCCGGTTTCCCGGAGGCCGGCATTTCACCACGTTGCAGATGTAGACGTCCTTCCGCGTCAGCCGCATCCCCCCTTCAATGATCCGTGTCAGCAGTTTTCCGGCCTCACCCACAAAGGGCCGGCCGACCAGGTCTTCTTCCCTCCCGGGGCCTTCGCCCACGAAAACCAGGCGGGCGTTCGGGTTTCCTTCCCCGAACACCAGGTGGTTCCGGCCCCGGTGAAGCCGGCACCGGGTGCACTCGCCGATGAAGGCCCGAAGCGATTCAAGGGTCTGCGGCGGGCCGGATCCACCGCTCTCCGCCGGCTTCCCGCACGGGTCCTTGGCCAGGTATTCCGCCGCCGTCCCGGAAAGGAAAGGCGGATCCAGACCGATCTCCCGGTCGGCCTTCAGGATGCGCGTCATGTGGCCCAGGATTTCCCTGAGTTCGTCATGAGGGTCCAAGTCTTTTTCCCCATGGATGCGGCGGCCGCGAACGCGGCCGGATCAGTCTTTTCCCCTGAGAACGGCCCTGATCCGGTCCAGGAGAAAATCCGCCACGGCCTCTTTGGACATCAGGGGGCAGTCTTCCACGCGGCCGTCCCGGTGGATGACTCGGACGGCATTGGTGTCGGATTCGAACCCCGCGTCATCCCGGGAAACGTCGTTGGCCACGATCATGTCAAGGTTTTTGGCCTTGAGCTTTTCCGTGGCGTGGGCCAGCAGGTCGTCCGTCTCGGCGGCGAATCCCACCAGGACACGGGGACGTTCGCCCCGTGCCTGCCCCAGTTCCGCCAGGATATCGGGGTTTTTCACCAGCTCGAGGGAGAGGGTCTCCGGCCCCTTTTTGATTTTTTTCGCGGCCCGTTCCCGGGGACGGTAGTCCGAGACGGCCGCGGCCTTGATCACCACGTCGCTCTCTGGACCCGCGTCAAGCACGGCCCGGCGCATGTCTTCCGCCGTCCGGACGTCTACGACGCGGACCCCGGGGGGCGGCCGCAGCGAGGTGGGGCCGCTCACCAGGGTGACCGAGGCCCCCCTGCGCATGGCGGCCCTGGCCACGGCATATCCCATCTTGCCGCTGGAGCGGTTCGAGATGAACCGGACGGGATCCAGGGGTTCCACGGTCGGTCCGGCGGTCACGAGAACGCGCAGGCCCGAATAATCCCGGTGCGCCAGGAGGACGCGAATCTGCTCCACGATATCCGCCGGATCCGGCAGCCGTCCCGGTCCCTCGCTCCGGCACGCCAGGAATCCCTCGCCGGGCTTCATGACCGCCACGCCCCGTTCCTCGAGGACCCGGATATTGTGCTGCACGGCCGCGTTTTGATACATGTGCGTGTTCATGGCGGGACAGACCAGGATCCTGGCGGTGGCCGCCACCGCCAGGGTGGAGAGGAAATCATCCGCAATGCCCCCGGCCATCTTGGCGATAAAGTTGGCCGTGGCCGGCGCGATCACCACCAGGTCGGACGCCTGGCCCCATCGGATATGCGGGATGGAGGTCCCTTCCTCCTCGAACATGTCCTGGATCACGCGGTGTCCCGAAAGGGCCTCGAAGGTAAGGGGCGTGATGAAGCGGGCGGCATTTCGGGTCATGGCCACCCGCACCCGGGCCTCCGCCTTTATGAGGAGCCGGACCAGTTCCGCGGCCTTGTATGCTGCGATGCCGCCGGTGACGCCCAGGATGATGCGCCTGTCTTTCATGGTTTTTGTGCCTCCCTCCCGGCGCGGTTCAGTATCCCCCGAAGGCGTTGCGCTCGGTCTTTCCGATCCTGGCCACCCAGGCGTCGCGGGCGTCCAGGAGCGTCATGATCTTCCCGGCGGCGGCCTCCGCCGATTTCCGGTCATTGAAAAACCCGGCACGGAGCCGGAACCATTTTTTTCCTTTCACCACGGCCCGGGTGATGTAGACCCGATAGCCGCTTTTCATCAGCCGGACCGCCGCCGGGACGATTTTTTCCGAAACGGGAGAGGAGAGGACGTTCACCACCCACGGGCGGGACCCCAGCCGGGCCAGGTTCACGCGGGCCTCCTTTTTTGTGAGGAAACGCAGCTCGGTTCCCGGCGGGAGGCTTTGCCGCTCCATGTCCGGAACGATTTTCATGCCGGCCAGGCGGTCCATGTTCAGGCGGTAAAGGCCGGGCCATTTCATGGGATCTCCATACACCTCCGGCCGGCCGGCGACCGTGGAAAGACTCTCTCCCTTCCGTACCGTGTAACGGCCGTCTTTCCGTTTTTCAACGGGTGCCGCGGCCGGCGCGGGAGGTCTCTTTTCAACGGCGACGGCCGCAGCGGTTTCACGGGTCTTTTTCTCCTTCTCCGCCACGGCCCGGGGTTCGGCCGGTGTCACCGTTTTCGGCTGCTGCGGGATCCTGACGCGCACGACCGCCTTGCGGGGCGCCGTGCCGGGGGGCGTATCGCTGTCGGAGCACCCACCCGCCGCAAAGATCGCCAGAAAAAGCAGGAGCACGGCCGCGACAAGACCGGCGCGCGCCGACCCGTCTCCCGAAGTCCTTTTCTTTCCCGCCATGGATGCCTCCTTGACCCTGCCGCTTGAAACGTGTTTCCCTCGCCTGCGTGCCGGGAGCAAATGAGATGAACAGGCTAACCGGACTCTATTTAAGCCCAAATCCCGGTCATTGACAACAGAAAACTATGGTTCCCTGCTCCGTTGCCATCGCCTTTCCGGTCCCGTACCGGGCCGGAAAATGGATTGACTTTGAAGGCCGACCCGGGTATCTTCGGGAACCTTACGGGTGTTACGGATCAAGGGGTTTCCGGGTATGCCGGGAACCTCCGGGTGGCCGAACGCGGGTGCGCGGCAGGAAAGTTCTTCCCTCTCCCCCGGTCTTACGTGAATTCAAAAGGTTCCATTCGCATCCACCGGCACTGCGCCGAAAGGGCCATCGCCGCCTGAAGGCGCTTCCCGTTGCCTGTCCGGAACTACCGAAAGCAACGCGCAGATTTTTTGTTGTAATGCCGGAAATTTGATGATTGAAGCGATTGAAGAAGGAGGCATCTATGGAGGTCAAGAAAATTTTTTTACCGGAATCGGAATTGCCGCGTCAATGGTACAATATCCAGGCGGATATGCCGACACCCATGGAACCGCCGCTGCACCCGGCGACCGGCGAGCCGGTGGGGCCGGATGATCTGGCGCCCATCTTTCCCATGCCGCTCATCGAACAGGAGGTGAGCCAGGAGCGGTGGATCGATATACCGGAAGAGATTCTGGAGAAGTACCTCCTCTGGCGGCCGACCCCCCTCTACCGGGCCTACCAGCTTGAGAAATACCTGGAGACCCCGGCCCGGATCTATTTCAAGAACGAAGGGGTGAGCCCGGCCGGCAGCCACAAGCCGAACACCGCCATCGCCCAGGCCTATTACAACAAGATCTCCGGGACCAAACGGATCGCCACGGAGACCGGCGCGGGCCAGTGGGGAAGCGCCCTGGCCATGTGCTGCGCCCTGTTCGGCCTGGAATGCAACGTCTGGATGGTCAAAATCAGTTTCAACCAGAAGCCCTACCGCCGGATCATGATGGAGACCTGGGGCGCCAAGTGCGTGGCGAGCCCCAGCACCCTTACCCAGGCGGGGCGGCAGATCCTGGAACAGGACCCGGATTCCCCCGGAAGCCTGGGCATCGCCATCAGCGAGGCGGTGGAGGCCGCGGTCACGGGCGAAGGCTCCAAGTACGCCCTGGGCAGCGTGCTGAACCACGTCATGCTCCACCAGACCATCAACGGACTCGAGACCCAGAAGCAGATGGCCATTGCCGGAGATTACCCGGACGTGGTGATCGGCTGCGCCGGCGGCGGGAGCAATTTCGCGGGGAACTGCCTCCCCTTTGTCCGCGACAAGATTCACGGCAAGGAGATCGACATTATCGCCGTTGAACCGACCTCCTGCCCCACCATGACACAGGGTCCCTTTGCCTACGATTTCGGCGACACGGTCCAGATGACGCCGCTCCTTCCCATGCACACCCTGGGACACGGGTTCGTCCCGGAACCCATCCACGCGGGCGGGCTGAGATATCACGGCATGGCGCCCATTATCAGTCAGCTCATCCTGGACGATCTCATCCGCGCGGTGGCCATTCCCCAGCTTGAAACCTTCCAGGCGGGGATCACCTTTGCCAGGACCGAGGGATTCATCAGCGCGCCGGAGACCGATCACGCGGTGGCCATCGCCATACGGGAGGCGCTCAAGGCCAAGGAAGAAGGCAAGGAAAAGGTGATCCTCTTCAACTGGAGCGGGCACGGCCTGGTGGACATGGCCGCCTACGAGGCGTACCTGTCCGGGAAACTTGAGGACCATGCCCTGGCAGAGGAACAGATCAAACGCGCCCTGAAGGAGATCGAGCCCCTTCCCAAACCCCGCCAGTTCACGGGCTGAAACCGGAGGACTCGGCAGCATAGCGATTTCCCGCCCGGCGGACGCTCCCCGCGTCCGTTCAGGCGGGAGACGCAGAGCGGGGGAGTCATGGACAAGCGCCCGACGCCGCCGAACGACGACATGAGGATCCGGTGCCCCCGGCTGGGGCACCAGGTCCCTTTCTCATATTGCCGCATCGAAAACCGGGGTCTTCCCTGTTTCAAGACACTGGACTGCTGGCATTCTCATTTCCCGGTGGCCGATTTTCTGAAGAACGCGCTTTCCCCGGAGGAATGGGAAAAGACCTTTGAACGCCCGGTCAAGCCGAAAACCGTTTCCCTCCTGGAACTGATAGAGAAGGCGAAACAGGTCGGCAAAGAAGGATCTTGATGCAAGAAGAGATATTCCTGGGCAATGGGGCCGTGGCCCTCGGGTTGCTGGAGGCCGGCTGTCAGGTGGTGACATCATACCCGGGCACGCCCAGTTCCGAGATCCTGCCCGAGGTGATCCGCAGGATCAAATCGGAGGGGCTCGATACCTATGTGGAGTGGTCCGTCAACGAGAAGGTCGCCCTGGACACGGCCTTTGCCGCGGCCATCTCAGGAAAACGGGCCGCCTGCTGTATGAAACAGGTGGGTCTCAACGTGGCGGCCGATTCCCTCATGAGCGCCGCTTACCTGGGGACCACCGGTGCGCTGGTGATCATCTCCTGCGACGACCCTGGACCCCATTCCTCCCAGACCGAACAGGATACCCGCCTCATGGCCCGCCTTGCGAAGGTCCCGGTGCTGGATCCCTCCAACCCGGAAGAGGCCCGGGACATGGCGGGGCTGGCCCTGGATCTTTCCGAGGAATTCAAGGTCCCGGTTATCCTGAGGCCGGCCATCCGGGTGTGCCACGCGCGGCAGAGTCTGCCGCCCCGCCCCCTGTCGAAAAACAGGCGCAAGGCGGTCTTTGAGAAGAATCCCTCCCGGTGGGCGGCCACCCCGAAATTCCGGCTGATCCTGCATCGGGAACTGAATGAAAAGCTCAAGGCCATCGCGTCCCGTTTTGAAGGCCTGACGGCCCATAATTTCCATGACCTGGCCCCCGGAAGGAGGTACCCCCTGGGGATCATCGCCGGGGGCGTTCCCTATTCGGTGGTCCGGGATATCCTGTCCGGGGAGAAACGGGAAGACATCCCCCTTCTCAAGATCGGAACGCCCTACCCCTTTCCCGAAGGCCTGGCCCGGGAGTTCACCGGCGCGTGCGAGAAAGTGCTGGTCCTGGAAGAGACCGATACGGTGATCGAATATTTCCTCCGGGACCGGGAAAAGGTCCTGGGCCGGCTTTCCGGTGACGTCCCGGCCCAGGGGGAGCTGGTCCCGGAGGTGGTTTACGGCGTGATAAACACCGTGCTCGCCTCCCTGCGGCTTCCGACGCTTCACGAGGCCCCGGACCGGGAGGCCCTGGAGCTGGTGAACGGCCTTGACCTCCCGGTTCGAAAGCCGACCCTGTGTCCCGGCTGTCCCCACCGGGCCGCCTTTTTCGCCATACGCAAGGCCGCGCCCGGGGCGATTTTTTCTTCGGACATCGGGTGCTACACCCTGGGCATCAACCTCGGGGGGGTCGATACCTGCCTCGACATGGGGGCCTCCATCACCATGGCGTCCGGTTTTTACCACGCCTTTTCACAGGACAAAACGGTCCAGCCGGTGGTGGCCACCATCGGGGATTCCACCTTTTACCATTCGGGCATGGCGGGACTGCTGAACGCCGTGTACAATGACGCCCGGTTTGTCCTGGTGATCCTCGACAACTCGGTGACCGCCATGACCGGGATGCAGCCCACCCCCGGCCTGGGAATCCGGGCGGACGGAAGCCGGGGAAAATCGGTTTCCCTGGAGCGGGCCGTCTCCGGGTGCGGCGTGGATTTTATCGAGGTGGCGGACCCGTATGATATCAAGGCCATGACCCGGGTCGTAAAACGGGCACTTGACCATGCCGGCGATCCGGAGGGCGGGGTCGCCGTGGTCATCGCCCGGCACCCCTGCGTCATCGCGTATAGGGAGGCCGCCATCCCTTCGAGAAAAACCGTCACCGTGACGGACGACTGCGTGGAGTGCAACCTGTGCCTGGAACGGTTTGAATGCCCGGCCCTGTACCGGGACGCGGCCCTGGGCCGGACCGCCGTGAATCAGACCCTGTGCACCGGGTGCGGCGTCTGCATCGCGGTATGTCCGAAAGGGGCCATCGTGGAGGCTCGGGAGTAGGCATGGAGACCGTCAACATCGTCCTGTGCGGACTGGGGGGGCAGGGGATCCTTTTCATGACAAAGGTCCTGGCCCGGGCGGCCCTGGACCAGGGGCTCGATATCATGGGTGCCGAGACCCACGGCATGGCCCAGCGGGGCGGGTCCGTGGTCTCCCACCTGAGGTTCGGGGACGTGGAAAGCAGCCTCGTTCGGAGCGGCACCGCCCGTTTTCTTTTGGCACTGGATGCGGATGAGGCTTATCGAAACCTCCCTTTCCTTTCCGAAAACGGGCGCCTGTACGTCAACGCGTTGGAACCGGGGTTCCCGGTGCCGGAGGTTCAGCGCTACCTGGACTCCCGGCGGGCGGTATGCCGGGCCTTCCCCGCCGAAAAGACGGCGGCGGTTCTTGGTGCGCCCATGTCCGCAAACCTGGCCCTGCTGGGTTTTTATTCCGCCTTTGAAGACTCCCCGGTGAGCACGGATGCCATCGAGAAGACCATCCGGGATGTCAGCCCGGAGCGGTTCAGGGAGATCAACCTGGCGGTCTTCCGTTCGGGGTTTGAGCGGGGGCGGCGGATGGGGGCGGGCTTGGCCGGCAGATAACTTCCGGAACCATGTCTTCAGGGGGAGAACCCGGAATGGGCGAACCCGTGCAAAAAATAGCGGGCATCGTGCTGGCGGCGGGCGCTTCTTCTCGGATGGGCCGCCCCAAACAGCTGCTTCCGGTCCGGGGAAAACCCCTCCTGGCCTGCGTGGTGGAAGAGGCGCTTTGTTCGGACCTGGACCGGGTGGTGCTGGTCCTGGGTCACCGGTCCGGCGAGATCCGGAAGGCCCTGGGCGCGGCCATCGACCACCCGAAGCTCCGGGTCGTGGACAACCGGCGATACAGGGAAGGGATCAGCACGTCCATCCTGTCGGGCCTCCTTGTAGCGGAGATGTTCGACCATGTCATGATCCTCCTGGGCGACATGCCCTGCGTGGACCGCCACCTGATCAATCACCTCATGCGAATCTATCTTGAATCCGGGCTGCCCCTCGGGGCGGTCCAGGTCCAAAACCGCCGGTCCCTTCCGGTGATCTTCAGCCGGGCGTGCTATCCGGATCTGCGGCGTCTCAGCGGGGACGAGGGGGCGCGGCGCCTTTTCGAGACGTACGCGGGAAGGGTCTGCCTGGTACAACCCGATCGTTCCTACACGGACAGGGACATCGACACCCCGGAGGATTACCGCCGTTACCGGCGGGAGCTGGAACCGGGTGAAACGGGATCCTGATCCTCTTTTTTTCCTCCGAGGATCGCGGCCGCCCGTTCTTCCCGGGCACGGCAACGGCGGGGTTCACCCGGAGAACAGCGGTCTCACCGGGTGTCCAATGAGGGGTTCGATCTCGGCGAACAGGTCGGGGGAGGGAACCACGCTGAACCGGGGATGGGCGGAGACCGCCACGTCCTTTCCCGAGGAGAGCCGCACATTGATGAACAGCCCGCACTCGCCGGGGTACCTGAACAGGATATCCCTCAGGTCTTCCAGGAGTTCCCTGGATATGCGTTCCTCGTCCAGGCGCAGCTCGATGGCCTTTACCGCCCTTTCCCGGGCCGTTTCAAGCGCGACGATCTCCTTTGCGAGCATCTTGCAGGCGTTTTCGCTGATTTCCACCGTGCCGGTGAACAAGAGGGGATCGTCCCCTTTGAGGAGGGGGCTGGATTTCTGGAACAGGTCGGGAAAAACCACGGCCTCGATGGACCCGGTGAGGTCTTCAAGGGTGATGTACGCCATCTTGTCTCCCCTCCGGGTCCGCTTGATCTTGAGGCTCTCCACAACCCCGGCGACGTGAACGGTGCTTTTGTCTTTCCGGCCGGGGAGGTCCTGGATGGGGCAGGAGGTGAGCCGGTTCAGGTGATCCCGGTAACGGTCCAGGGGATGGCCGGTGATATAAAACCCCAGGGCCTCTTTCTCCTTCCGCAATTTCTCCTTTTCGTCCCATTCGTCGATATCCGGGAAATCGATGAGGGCATGGCCGCCGTTGCCGCCCGGGTCCAGCACGCCGAAGATACTGAGCTGGTTCGGATCGTGATGCGCCCCGGCGATCCTGAGCACGTCATCCAGCGCGGCGGAGAGGCGGGAGCGGTAAATGCCCGTGAAGTCGAGGGCCCCGCAGTGGATCAGTCCTTCCAGGACCCGGCGGTTGACCTTGTTTCCCTCGACGCGCCTGCAAAAGTCGAGGAGATCCCGGAACGGCCCATGGGTCTCCCGTTCCGCGATGATGGATTCCACCGCTTTCAGGCCCACGTTCTTGACCGCGGCAAGTCCGAACCGGATCTTTCCTTCCACCACGGAAAATCCCGCCTGGCTTTCATTGATATCCGGGGGAAGGATCCGGATCCCCATTTCCCGGCATTCGGCGATATTCTTGATGGTTTTGTCCGGGTTGCCCATGTCCTGGGACAAGAGGGCCGCCATGAATTCCACCGGATAATGGGCCTTCAGGTAGGCGGTCTGGTAGGCGATCATGGCATAGGCCGCGGAATGGGACTTGTTGAACCCGTATCCCCCGAATTTTTCGATCAGCAGGAAGAGTTTTTCCGCCATTTTCCGCTGGACGCCGTTTTGGACCGCGCCCTTGATGAAGCGCTCCCGGTGTCTTGCCAGGACCTCGGGCTTCTTTTTCCCCACGGCCTTTCGGAGTTCGTCCGCCTCTCCCATGCTGTATTCGGCCAGGACCTGGGCGATTTTCATGACCTGCTCCTGGTAGACGATGACGCCGTAAGTCTCCTTGAGGATCGGTTCCAGCTGCGGAAGAAAATATTCGATCCGGGTCTTTCCGTGTTTCCGGTTGATGAAATCCTCCACCATGTTGCTTCCCAGGGGACCGGGCCGGTACAGGGCCACCAGGGCGATCATGTCCTCGAACACCTCGGGCCGGAGCTTCCGAAGGACATCCTTCATCCCGGAACTCTCCAGCTGGAACACGCCGGTGGTCCGCCCTTCGCCCACCAGCCGGTAGGTCGCCCTGTCGTTGAGGGGGATTTTGTCGATGTCCAGGCGCTTCCCGGTGCCGGCCTCGATCAGGTCGAGGGCGTGCTTGATGACCGTCAGGGTCCTCAATCCCAGGAAATCGAATTTGATGAGACCCAGCTGTTCAATGCAGTCCATGGTATACTGGGTCATGATCTCTTCCCTGGACCCCTTGAACAGCGGGAGATACTCCACAAGGGGGCGGTCCGCGATCACCACGCCGCACGCGTGCGTGGACGAGTGCCGGGAGAGGCCCTCCAGCGCCAGTGAGACCTTCAGAAGCTTTTTCGCGGGTCCGTCCTGCCGCTCCAGCCGTTTCAGCTCGGGTTCTTCCCGGATGGCGCTTTCCAGGTCCACCCCGTGACCTTCGGGCACCAGCTTGGCAATACGGTCCACCTCGTTCAGGGGGATATTGAGGCTCCGCCCCACGTCCCGGATGACCCCCCGGGCCTTCATGGTCCCGAAGGTGATGATCTGGCTCACGTTTTCCCGGCCGTACTTTTCGGCCACATACCGGATGACCTCGTCGCGGCCTTCCATGCAGAAATCGATGTCGATATCCGGCATGCTGATGCGCGCCGGGTTCAGGAAGCGTTCGAACAGGAGGCCGTACTTGATGGGATCGATGTTGGTGATGGCCAGGGCGTATGCCACCAGGGAGCCTGCGGCGGACCCCCGGCCCGGACCCACCGGGATGTCCCGGCTCCGGGCATGCTCGATAAAATCGGCGACGATCAGGAAATATCCCGAAAACCCCATTTTCTGAATGGTCCGGACCTCGAACTCGAGCCGTTCCTCATACCGGCGGACCACCGTTTCCGGCAGGGGGCCTTCCTCCTCCGCTTTCTGGGAAAGGCGTTTTTCCAGGCCCTTTTGAGCGGCCTCGGCCAGCATGTCGTCCAGGCTCCTGTCCCCTGGGACGTGAAAAACCGGGTACTTGTAGTGACCGAACTCCATCTCGTAGGTGCACCGGCCGGCCACCTCGGCGGTTCGGGCAATGGCCTCGTCGAACCCCGGCAGGCACTCGGCCATTTCTTCCCGGGTTTTGAAATAGAACTCATCCGAGGAGAAGCGGAGTCGCTTTTCATCGTCCAGGGTCTTTCCGGTCTGGATACACAGGAGCACATCGTGGGAATCGGCGTCCTCGCGGTTCAGGTAATGGCAGTCGTTGGTGGCCACCAGCGGGATGGACAGGTCCCGGGAGAGTTCCTTGAGGGCCTGGTTGACCTTGATCTGTTCCGGCAGGCGGTTGGCCTGGACCTCGAAATAGAACCGGCCGTCGAAGATCTCCGCCAGTTCCTTCGCCTTTTCTCTCGCGGTGTCCATGCGGCCGGCCAGGATGTGGTACGGGACAATTCCCTTGAGACAGGCGGACAGGGCGATCAGGCCGGCGTTGTGTTCCCTCAAAAGCGCCATGTCCACGCGGGGATTGTAGTAGAATCCCTCCAGGTGACCCAACGTGACCAGCCGGCTCAGGTTCTTGTATCCCTCGTCGTTCATCACCAGGAGGATCAGGTGGTATGCGTTCGGGCTTCCGTCCGCCGAAGGGGTCCGGTCCCGCCGGTCCCCGGGCGCCAGGTAGGTTTCGCACCCGATGATCGGTTTTATCCCGGCCTTCTGCGCCGCCCTGTAAAAGTGGACCACCCCGAACATGTTGCCGTGGTCCGTGACGGCGGCGGCATCCATTCCCAGGGAACGGCATTTCTCCAGCATCCGGTCGATCCGGATGGCCCCGTCCAGCAGGCTGTATTCGCTGTGCACGTGAAGGTGAACAAAAGGTGAATTTCCGCTCACGATATCCTCGGATGATGTCTCGGAAAGGTCCCGGAACCGCGTCACGGGAACCGGGGGCGTTGCGGGATTGGGTCAAAACATGGGAAACGCGCTCCCCGCATGCTTTTCCGAAAGGTGGACGGCACGGAAAAAAGGATTCCATGGACCGTTTTCAACATTGATTTCCGGCGGAGATGTTGTCAAAAAACGGGGCCGAAATCAAATAAAAAAACGGATCAGCGTTCAGGCCCGGGCCCCTGGTGCATCTCCAGGTAAGCGTTCATCCGGCCGTTGTGAGGATCCCCGCCAGGCGTTCCGCGGTCCGGTCTTGCTGGACCCGCAATTCCGGCCGCATCGCCCGCCGCCGGGCCATGGCCTCTCGGCGGTACTTCCTGCGGATCTCGCGCCGTCGCGCCATTCCCCACGATGCCGGCTGCCGCGCCAAGGGCGAACAAGAGAACGACTCCCAGACCTGTTCCCGCCTGTGTCGGAGGGGGGCGGCACGGGGCCGTCCCCCCTCGGTCGATGATCAGAGGGCCTTATTCCGGAAACGGCAACCGAAATCGTGCGGCCCCGCATGAGGCCCCCGGGCCCGGCTCCGTTCCAGCAGGGCGTTCTGCTCGGACGTGAGCACGGTTTTCATTTCCGCGTTTCTCCATGCTTGCCTCCCGGTTGTTGGCCTGTCGCGTCGCGGGTCTCCCGCCCCGGCGACAGGCCGCTTCCGGCAACCGGCCTGACGGTAATTTTTGCATATTCTAAGTGAAAACTCAAGCCCGGGCGCCCCCACGATGGCCGGCGCGCGGGCCTTCCCGTCCCAACAGGGTTGCGGTAAAGATGCCGGATGGTCTATAGTGGCTCCAAACTCCCGAAAGAGAAGGGATATGCGAATATTCAGAAAAGATGAAAAGACGGGCGGTGTTTCGGAGCTTGCCGAGCTGAGAGAGACGGTGTGCCGGGCCCGTATGCCCGAGACCGTACAGGATGTGGCACTGAAAGAGATCGACCGGATCTCCAGGATGGGCCCCTCGTCGGCGGAATACACCATCGGGATCAATTATATCGATTACCTGGTGAGCCTGCCGTGGAACAAAATGACCGAGGATTATCTTGACATCCATACGGCCGAGGCGATCCTTGACGAAGAACACTACGGCCTCTCCAGGATCAAGAACCGCATCCTGGAATATCTCGCCGTCAGGATCCTGAAGGGGTCCCGGAAATACCGCATGCTGGTGGTGGATGATGAAAAGATGGCCCGGCGGAACCTGGACCACGTGCTGTCCAGAGAAGGATACGAGGTCGTCACGGCCGCCAGCGGGGTGGAGGCCCTGAAGATCCTGGAGCAGGAAAGCTTCGATGTGATCCTGACCGACCTCAAGATGGAAAAGGTGGACGGCATGGGCGTCCTGGAGAAGGCCAAGAGCGTCAATCCCCACACAGAGGTCATCATTATCACCGGTTACGCCACCGTGCCCACGGCCGTGGAGGCCATGAAAAAGGGATCCTATCACTTTCTCGCCAAGCCGTTGCAGCTGGATGAAATCCGTTCAACCGTGGGAAAGGCCCTGGCCCGGAAAAGGGCGCAGCTGACCGCGCGCGGACCGGTGCTCTGTTTCGTGGGGCCGCCGGGCACGGGAAAGACCTCCCTGGGGATGTCCATTGCGCGGAGCCTTCACCGGAAGTTCGTGCGCATTTCCCTGGCCGGGATGAAGGACGAGGCGGAATTGAGGGGACACCGCAGGAGTTACGTGGGCGCGCTCCCCGGGCGCATCATTCAGGAGATCCGGAGGATCGAAAGCCGGAATCCGGTCTTCATGCTGGACGAACTGGATAAAATCGGCCAGGACTTCAAGGGGGACCCGGCCTCCGCCCTCCTGGAAATCCTGGATCCCGAACAGAATACCGGCTTTATTGATCATTACCTTGATGTCCCTTTCGATCTCTCCCGCGTCATGTTCATTGCCACGGCCAACACGGTGGACCCGATTCCCGCGCCCCTCCTGGACCGGCTGGAGGTCCTGACCCTTTCCGGCTATACGGAACGGGAAAAAGAGCAGATCGCCTTTCGGTATCTCATTCCCAAAGAGATGACGGAGGCCGGCCTCTCGGATTACCCGCTGGAGTTTACAAAAGAGGGGGTTCACCGGATCATCCGGGAGTATACCCGCGAGGCGGGCCTCAGGAACCTCCAGCGGCAGATCGCCTCCATCTGCCGCAAGATGGCGAGGGATATCCTGAAAAACGGGGGAAGGGATAATAAGTACCGCATTACGCCGGAGCGGGTGACGGATCTCCTGGGTCCCAGGCAGTTCTATTTCGAGGTGGCGGACGCCAGGGACCGGGTGGGCGTGGCCACCGGGCTGGCATGGACGGCGACGGGAGGGGAAATCATCTTTATCGAGGCCACGAAGATGCGGGGAAAGAACCGTCTCATCCTGACCGGGTCCCTGGGGGACGTGATGAAGGAATCGGCCCAGGCCGCCATGAGCTTTATCCGGAGTCATACCGAAGAATTCAATATCTCCGAGGATTTTTTCGAGGCGCACGACATCCATATTCATGTGCCGGCCGGCGCCATTCCCAAGGACGGTCCTTCCGCCGGGTTCACCATCGCCGTGGCCCTTCTCTCCCTCATCTCCGGCCGTCCCTGCCGCAGGGATACGGCCCTGACGGGAGAACTGACCCTGACGGGGCGCGTCCTGCCCGTGGGAGGGGTCCGGGACAAGGTCCTCGCCGCGCACCGGGCCGGCGTGAAGACGGTGGTTTTCCCGGCCAGGAACGCGGCCAACCTGGTGGACATCCCCGATGATATCCGGTCCGATTTGAACATCATCACCGTCCACGAACTGAAAGAAGCGGTGGACCGCGTGTTGAGATAAGCCCGCCGGAACCGGTTCTTTGGCGGCACCGGGTTTCGGTGCAGAAGGTGTTTTTTCATGAAAACCTATCTTGAATGTCTTCCATGTTTCCTGAGCCAGGCCCTCCGGGCGGGACGGATCGCCATGCGCGATGAGAGGGCGATCAAGCGGCTCCTGGATGAGGTGGGGATGATGCTCAGGGATATCCCCCTGGAGAGCACGCCCCCCGAAAGCGGCCGGCTCATTTACCAAAAGGTGAGCGAGATGACCGGGAACCCGGATCCCTATCGAGAGATCAAGCAGGAGAGCACCCGGGCGGCCCTTGCGCGGTATTCCGGTCTGAAAGAGTGGGTTTCCCGGTCGGAAGACCCGCTCCTGGCCGCGGTCCGGGTCGCCATCGCCGGGAACGTGATTGATTTCGGGGCCAACCGGGACGTGCGCCTGGCGGAGGAGATCGAGGAAGTCCTTGAAAAAGATTTCGCCGTGTGTGACGATATCCGTTTCAGGGACGGGCTTCGAAAGGCGCCCGAGGTCCTGTATATCGGTGACAATGCCGGGGAATGCGTTTTCGACAGGATCCTGATCGAAACCATGGGCAAACCGGTCACCTACGTGGTCAGGGGACGGCCCATCATCAACGACGCCACGCGGGAAGATGCCGTTGCCGCAGGGATCGACCGGGTGGCGTCGTTGATGTCCTCTGGAACGGACGCCCCCGGCACCATACTGCATACCTGTAGCAGGGAGTTCCTGCGCGTCTACCGGCAGGCGCCCTTTATTATCAGCAAGGGACAGGGGAACTACGAGGCCCTCTCCAACGAACCCCGGCCCATCTTTTTCCTGCTGAAGGTGAAATGCGGTGTCATCGCGAGGGACATGGGGCTCAGGGAAGGGGATATCCTGCTGAAAGGCCCTTCATGAAGGA
>CAZCVB010000002.1:23227-32542 GCA_964501805.1 uncultured Desulfobacteraceae bacterium
TGATTTCCCGCATGTTCGAGAAGGGTTACCAGGAGCAGGATCACCAGGTTCTGGAGCAGGAGGACCAGGGCCAGCCGGAGGCCCACGTGACGGATGACCAGGGCTGAGAGCCCCAGGCAGAAGGTGAGGAGAAAAATGGTGAACACGGCCTTCCGCTTTGACCGGAGAAGGGCTTCCAGGCGGTGGTGCAGGTGATCCCTTCCCGTGTATTCGAGCCATTGCCGGAACCCGCGCACATCTCCCCTGGCGATACGGGAGACGGTGGTGTGGACCATGTCGTAGATGAGCACGCCGAAGATGAGAAGCGGCGGCGCCAGGTTCAGCAGGGGATGGCCGACCGCCCATTCCCCGTGGACCGCCAGCCCGGCCAGGATGAACCCCAGCACCGTGCTCCCGCTGTCCCCCAGGAAAATCTCGGCAGGGGCCTTTCGTTTGAAATTGTAAGGCAGGAAACCGACACAGGCGCCGAGGATGGCGGTGCTGACCCACCCCAGCTGGGGCTGTTCCGTGAAAAAGGCGATGGCCCCCAGGAAGCCGGCCATCAGGATGGCCAGCCCGGATGCCAGCCCGTCCATCCCGTCAAAGAAGTTGAAGGCATTGGTGATCCCGGTCATCCAGAGGATGGTCAGGACCCAGTTGGCCATCTCTCCGGGAAGCGTTTCCCGGGGAAAGAGATGGAGCGCCAGACCCGCGTGGATCAGGGCCGCCGACAGGATGACCTGGACCGCCAGCCGCCCCCGCGCCGGGACCCCGCGGATGTCTTCCGCCACGCCCAGCAGAAAGAGGAGCGACGCGCAGGTCATGAGCCGGGCGATCTGCACGTCCCAGATGCCGTTGGCGGCAAAGGCGCTGATCAGGCCGATGAATATGGCACCGCCCCCGAGCCTCGGCGTCGGCTGGTTGTGGATTTTTCTCCGGTCCGGCCAGTCCACGGCCCCCGCCTTGAGTCCCAGGAGTTCCACGTACGGCGTCAGGCAGAGGGAGAAAAGGGACGAAACCAGGAGGACGGGCATCCATCTCCCCGGGAAAGACCTCAGAAATGCGCGCACCGGGTCCGTCAGGAGGAGGCAGAGCGCCACGAGCCCCGCCGCCAGAAGGAGGCGCCGGGCCGGCGGGTACCGCAGCTTCCAGTCCCTGATCAACGCCGGAACCCGGGCGGAATGGGGGCCTGGGGCGGGGCCATGTTCCGGTCCGGAAGTCACGCGTGCCTGATCCTCCTTTCATTGGTGCGGCGGTCCGGGGGTTCAACCGGAACCGGCGCTCCCCAACAATCCCCGGCGGGAGACCGGGATGTCTTATTTAAGGATATCATATTTTGCGCTCCCGATCAGCAATCATTTTATCCTGCGCCCTTTCGGGAGAGCGGGACTGTTTTTGAACAAGAGTGCAGTTTTGTGTTTTGAAAACCGGCGGGTCTTCAAAATTGTAGATCCGCCGGGGACGGGAAGATTGCCACCCGGTCGCTGTTTTCAAAACGGAGGCCCTGTTTGCCCCGTTTTTATGTAAAAAGGGGCGTTCCAGGGATTATTAATAAAATCAAAAGATTGACCGATACAAAACATCCCATGCCGCAGGGAGGACGCAAACCGTTGACACCTTCCGGCCGAAGACGCATGATCCCTGGTGCCGGCCGGGATGTGGTGCTTTCAGATGGCATGGACCTTGCTTACACTGTTATGTCACTGCGGCGGGCGCGGCTCGGGTCCCGGGGGGAGGAACGGAAAACCCCGCACGTGAAAAGAGCGCCGCGCACCGAGCGGAATGTTTTGAAAACGGTGCGACCGGATAAAAAATAACGATGGAGAGGGAGGAAGACAATGGGTGACATCAAGACAACGCAGGACGTGCTCGATTTGATCAAGAACGAGGGAATCGAGGTGGTGGATCTCCGGTTCATGGACTTTCCCGGTCTGTGGCAGCATTTTTCGGTCCCGCCCCGTGAGATCGAGACGGATACCTTTGAAAACGGGCTCGGGTTCGACGGCTCCAGTATCCGGGGCTGGCGGGCCATCAACGAGTCGGACATGCTGGTGAAGCCGGTGCCTGGCACCGCCTTTATTGATCCGTTTTTTGCCGCCAAGACCCTGGTCCTGATCTGCAATATCTGCGATCCGGTCAGCGGAGAAGGCTATACCCGGGATCCCCGGAATATCGCCCGAAAGGCCGAGAATTACCTCAAAAGCCTCGGGCTTGCGGATACCGCGTATTTCGGTCCCGAGGCCGAGTTCTTTATTTTCGATGACATCCGTTTCGACCAGAACGAACACGAGGCCTACGTTCACATCGATTCCGTGGAAGGCCGGTGGAACTCGGGGCGCGTCGAGAATCCCAACCTGGGGTACAAGCCCCGTTACAAGGAGGGCTATTTTCCGGTGCCGCCCACGGACAGCCAGCAGGATATCCGGAGCGAAATGATGCTGACGCTGGAGAAAATCGGGGTTCAGATCGAGGCCCAGCACCACGAGGTGGCCACCGGCGGGCAGGCGGAGATCGACATGCGCTTCGCCCCCCTGGTGGAGATGGCGGACAACGTCCTGAAGTATAAATATGTCATCAAGAATGTGGCGAACAAGTACAACCGGACCGCGACCTTCATGCCCAAGCCCCTTTTTAACGACAACGGGACGGGCATGCATGTCCATGTCTCCCTGTGGAAGGAGGGGACGAACCTGTTTGCCGGGGACGGCTATGCGGGTCTTTCCGAGGCGGGAATGTATGCCATCGGCGGGCTCCTGAAGCACGCGCCCTCCCTCCTGGCCTTCACCAATCCCACCACCAACAGTTTCAAGCGGCTGGTCCCCGGGTACGAGGCCCCGGTGAACCTGGCCTACTCGGGCCGGAACCGGAGCGCGGCGGTCCGGATTCCCCTTTATTCCGCCTCCGCTGCGGCAAAGCGGCTGGAATTCCGGTGCCCCGACCCCAGCTGCAACCCGTACCTGGCCTTCTCGGCCATGCTGATGGCGGTGGTTGACGGAATCCAGAACAAGATCGATCCCGGCGATCCCCTGGACAGGGACATCTACGATCTTCCCCCGGAAGAGCTGGCCAAGGTACCCCACACGCCGGGCTCCCTGCGGGACGCCCTGAAGGCCCTGGAAGAGGATCATGACTACCTGCTGAAGGGGGACGTGTTCACCTCCGACGTGATCGACACATGGATCTCCTACAAGATGGAAAACGAGGTCCAGGCCATTGACCTCCGGCCCCATCCATGGGAGTTCGCCCTTTACTACGATATCTAACCAAGGCCGCTCACGGTCCTCCCTTCCCGGTTCGGGTGACGGGAGTCCGTGAGCCCGCACAAAAGACCCGTTTCAAGGCCCCCGACGGCGCGTCCCGAGGAGCTTTTTTTTGCCTTTCCCTCCCGGAAGCCCTTCTCTTTTCCGGTACAGCGCGGGCTCCCCGGGTTGTCCGGGCACCGGGCCGAAGCCGGCGGGGAAGGTGGAAGGCCCGCGTGCCCGAACCGGGCGTTTTGAGGTCCGGGGTTGCAACGCCGTGCCATATCCGGGATAATGGATCCATGATCCCCGATGCCGATACCTTCCGGGAGGCCTGTCCGGACGTGGACGAGGCCGTGCTGCAGGAATACCTGGCGCGGCTGGGCAGGCGTTATTTCCAGCGTTTTTCCAGAAACGACCTGTTCCGTCATCTCCGCTGCCTCGCGGGGCTGACGCCGGAGCACCCGGTGGCGGTCCTCCTGGAGCCGGGAAAGGACGACATGGTCGCCTGCACGATCCTGGCCTTTGATTATCCCTCCGAATTTTCGTTGATCGCCGGTATCCTGGCCGGTTCCGGTTTTTCCGTGGTGACCGGCGATGTCTTCACCTACGGCCGGCCGAGGCGTCCGTCACGGTCCGTTGCCCGGGCGGGGCGGCGTCGCGGCCGGGTCCCCCCGGCCCGGGAACGGCGGAAGATTATCGATCATTTCTCGGGCATGGTGCACACGGCCATGTCGTTCAAAGACTGGGCCGTGCTTTTCAGGAAAGACCTGGAAACGGTGATGCGGCTCCTGGAACGGGGAGATGAGGCCTCGGTCGACAATGCGCGGGACCGTGTCAACGAGATGGTCATCCGGAGGCTGGCCCGGTTTCATCCCGACGCGGCGCCGGTCCTGTATCCGGTGCGCGTGGACATCCGGAACGAAAGTAATTCACCGTGGACCCGCCTGAAAGTGGTTTCCGAGGACACGCCGGCCTTCCTGTACGCGCTCTCCACCGCCCTGTCCCTCCACGGCGTCTCCATCGAGCATATCCGGATCCGGACCATTCACGGCCGGATCGAGGACGAAATCGACCTGGTTGACGCGCGCGGCCGCCGGATCGAGGATCCGGGGGTCCTCGACCGGATCCGCCTTTCCGCCCTTCTGACAAAGGAATTCACCTATTTTCTCGGAAACGCGCCCGATCCGCACGCGGCCCTGTCGCGATTCGAGCATATCGTCCGGGAGGTCCTGGATCTCCCGGCCCGGGGGGACTGGATCGACCTCCTCTCCAACTCCCTCACCCTTCAGCGCCTGGCGAGGCTGCTGGGAACCAGCGATTACCTGTGGGAGGATTTCATCCGGCAGCAGTACGAGACCCTCCTGCCCATGCTGGAGCCGCACGTGGGCGGCCACCGGTTCAGCGGGCCGGAGGAGACCCTCGGCGAGCGGATGAGCGCGGCGGTGGCGGCCGCGGGTTCCCTGGAAGAAAAATGCGAGCGGATGAACGCCTTCAAGGACCGGGAGATCTTCCTGATCGAGCTGGACCACATCCTGACTCCCCACCCGGACCCGGCCGCCTTTTCCCGCAGTCTGACGCGCCTGGCGGAACTCGTGGTGAACACCGCCGTAAACATGGTCTTCGAGGACCTGGCGCGACGATTCGGGCGGCCGCGGACCGCTGACGGCGCGGCGGCCGCATACGCCGTTTTCGGCCTGGGAAAGCTGGGGAGCGCGGCCCTCGGGTACGCCTCCGACATGGAGATCCTTTTCGTCTACAGCGACAACGGCGAAACGGACGGAAAAGAGCCCATCGGGAGCGCCGAGTTCTTCGAACGCCTCATAAAAGGCGCGACCCGGTCCATCCGAACCAAAAGGGAGGGGATCTTTCGCGTGGACATGCGGCTCCGGCCTTTCGGGAGTTCGGGGCCCATGGCGTGCAGCCTGGAAAATTTCCGGCGTTATTACGGAAAGGACGGCCCTGCCCATGCCTACGAACGCCTGGCCCTGGTCCGGCTGCGGGCCATCGGCGGGGACCCGGATCTGGGGGTCCGGCTGGAACGGCTCCGGGACGAAATGGTCTATTCGGCCGGAGGGGTGGACGTCCGGGATGTGCTGGCCCTGAGGGAGCGGCAATACCGTGAAAAGGCGGCCCCCGGCGGGGTGAATGCGAAATACGGCCCCGGGTGTCTCGTGGACCTGGAATACGGGGTCCAGTTGCTCCAGGTCCTGCACGGCGCTGATATCCCCGCCCTGCGGACCCCCCTGCTCCACGAGGCCCTGAGGGTGCTGTCGGACAAGGGGATCCTCTCTCCCGAGGAGGCCTTCCGGCTGCCCCGTGCCTATGATTTTTTCCGCCGCCTGATAAACGGCATGCGGATGCTCCGGGGCTCCGCCGACGACCTCCACCTGCCCCCCGCGGATGCCGTGGAATTTACCCACCTGGCCCGGCGGGCCGGGTACGCGCGGGAAGGCGCCCTGGACCCTGGGCAGCAGCTTCATATCGATTTCGAGGCCCACACGGCCGCGGTGCGCGCATTCATCCGGCATCATTTCGGCGGCGAGGCCCTGCCGGATCCCCGGGCCGGGAGCGTGGCCGACCTGGTGCTCTCCGATCAGGTGGAAAAAGGGCTTCGGTCCCGCATCCTGTCCGGGTGCGGTTTCAGGAAACCGGAACGGGCCTTTGTGAACCTGAAAGGCCTTGCCGGCGGCGGGAGCCGGAGAGAGACCTTTTCCCGGCTGGCCGTCCTGGCCTTTGATATCCTTTCCCGAGGGCCGGACCCGGACATGGCCCTGAACAACTGGGAGCGGTTTATCCGTTCGGTTTCCAGTGCCGAATTCCATTTCAAGACGCTGTTTTCCCAGCCCATGCTGCTGGAACTGATCCTGGCGTTCTTTTCAGGGAGCCAGTTCCTGTCCGACACACTCGTCCGGAATCCCGGCTTCCTCGACTGGGTGACCATCCCCGAAATCCTGCATCGGCGGCGGGACCGCCGGGACCTGGAGGATGAACTGAAGCGGGCCGCCGCCGGATGCGCCCGTCACGGGGAGTGGCTCAACAAGCTGAGGCGCCTCAGGCGCCGGGAGATCCTGAGAATCGGCGCAAGGGACCTTTTCCTGCACGTCTCCGACAGGGAGGTCATGGAAGAACTGTCCCTCCTGGCCGAGGCATTCGTGCGGGCGGTGCTGGAAAAAACATGGGAGGACCTGCAAAAGAAGGGAACGGTTCCGGAAGAATCCGCCGCATTCCGGGAGCGGTTTTGCGTGATGGCCCTGGGGAAACTGGGCGGCGGCGAACTGAACTACAGTTCCGATATCGACCTCTTGGGCGTGTTCCGGCGCCCGGCCCCCGAAGAGGGAGGACCTAGCGGGGGAAAAAACCCGAAGCGTCTTTTCGCCCGGGTCATGGAGCGGATCCGCTCCGACCTGTCCGCGCATACCGAGGAGGGATACGCCTACCGGGTCGATCTCCGGCTGAGGCCCTTCGGGGGGGCCGGGGACATGGTCCCGGAATTTTCCCGGCTCGTGTCCTATTACCGGAAGCATGCGGCCCTGTGGGAACTCCAGGCGGCACTCAAGATGCGGCCCGTCGCCGGCAATCTGACAATGGGCTATGACCTGCTCCGCCGGCTGCGGCCGGTCCTCCTGGTCCACCGGGATCCCGGAGAAATCGTGGCCGCCATCGAGAGGATGCGCCGGGCGGCCGTCCGGCGCGCCACCGGCGGCGGCCCGGACAGGGACATCAAGTCGGGTGTCGGGGGCCTGCGCGACATCGAGTTCCTGGTCCAGGGCCTGCAACTGCTTCACGCACCTGAAAACGAGGCGCTTTTGGAGGGAAACACCCTTCTCGCCCTGGAGGCGCTCCGGGACGCGGGCATCCTCCCGGAGGCCGAGGCGTCCCGGCTGAAGGCGGACTATATTTTCCTCCGGCGCACGGAGCATCATCTTCAGCTGATGGAGGATCGGCAGGTCCACGCCCTGCCCGGGAGCCGGATGGAAATCGAGGCCCTGGCCAAAAGGGTGCTGGGACCGGAGGGAAACGGCGAGGACTTTGTCTCCCGGCTGGATGAATGCCGCCGCCGGGTGCGCGGGGCGTTCGTCACGCACCTCCTGGAACAGGGATGACGGGGCGTCAGCGGGGCGCTGCGAACCGATGGAGGATCAACTCCCTGACCTTCTTGGGGTCGGCCTTCCCCCTTGTCTTTTTCATCACCTGCCCGATGAGGAAATCGATCGGTTTTTGTTCCCCTTCCCCGAGGCGGGCGGCCACGTCCGGGTTTTCGACCATCACCTCCGCCAGGACCCTTTCCAGGGACGCCGCATCCTGGATCGGCCGGAGGCCCTTTCGATCAATGACCGCGTCCGGTTCCTCCCCGGTCCGGAACATCTCTTCCAGGACGATGCGGCCGATCTTTTCGGTGATGTCGCCCCGGGCCATGAGATTGATCAGGCCGGAAAAGGCCTCCGGCGCCACCGGGCAGTCGGAAATGCCCCCCGCCGTTTCGCGGAGAAGCCGGAACAGGTCCTTGATGATCCAGCTGCTCAGTTTCCGGCGGTCCTCGCAGCAGCGGGCGCATTGGAGGAAGTATTCGGACATCTCCTGGTCCCGGGTCAGGATAACGGCGTCTTTTTCCGGTATGCCGTATTCCTGAACGATGCGGTCCAGCTTCTGGCGGGGAAGCTCGGGGATCCCCGCTTCGATCTCCCGGAGGAATTCGGCGCCGATTTCCACCTCCACCAGGTCGGGGTCCGGGAAATAGCGGTAATCGGGGGCGTCCTCCTTGCTCCGCATGGGCAGGGTGACCCGCTTTTTTTCATCAAAAAGCCGTGTCTCCTGCGGAAGGGTTTCTCCGGACTCGTAAAGTTCCACCTGGCGTTTGATCTCGTATTCCAGTGCCTCCATAATAAACCGGAACGAGGACATGTTCTTTATTTCCGAGCGGTTTCCGAAGACGGGTTCCCCTTTCGGCCGGATGGAGACATTCACGTCGCAGCGAAACTGGCCCTTTTCCAGGGCGCAGTCGCTGATCCCGATATATTTCAGGATCTGCCGGAGCTTTTCCAGGTAGTCCCGCGCCTCCTGCACCGAACGCAGGGGGTTGCGCTCGTGATCGGCGACGATCTCGAGGAGGGGAACGGAGGACCGGTTGTAATCCACGAGGCTGTAATCGGCCGCCTCGAAGCTATCAGACGAGTGGACCAGTTTCCCGGCGTCCTCCTCCAGGTGGATCCGCTTGATCCCCACGGGATAGGGCCTCCCGTCGTCCCCGGTGATTTCCAGGAACCCGTTTTCACAAAACGGCAGTTCATACTGGGAGATCTGGTATCCCTTGGGCAGGTCCGGGTAAAAATAGTTCTTCCGGGCGAACCGGGAGCGGCGGTTGATGCTGCAGTTGAGCGCCAGCCCGGCACGGATGCAGTAGGCCACCGCCTGTCTGTTCAGGACCGGCAGGGCCCCGGGCTGGCCCGTGCACACGGGGCATATATGGCTGTTGGGGGCCGCGTCATACGCCACGGGACAGGAACAGAAAAGTTTCGTCCGGGTCTTGAGTTCCACGTGGGTCTCGAAGCAGATGATCGATTCGTATTCCATAACTATCCGGTTTCCGCCAGGCGTTCATAGGCATGGCCGACGCGCAGGACGGTCTTTTCGTCGAACGGTTTTCCCACGACCTGGAAGGCGGCGGGCAGGCCATCCGCCCAACCGCAGTTGACGCTCATGCCGGGCAGCCCGGAGAGGTTCAGGGAGACGGTGTAGACATCCACCAGGTACATCTGCAGCGGGTCCCCCATCTTTTCGCCGATCTTGAATGGGAAGCAGGGGGAAACGGGCGTGAGGAGACAGTCCACCGCGCCGAGCGCCGTGTCGAAATCCCTCCTGATGAGGGTCCGCGCCTTCTGTGCCTTCAGGTAATAGGCGTCATAATATCCGGCGGACAGGACATAGGTGCCCAGCATGATCCTTCGCTTGACCTCCGGTCCGAAGCCTTCGCTCCGGGTCGCCTCATACATCTCCACGAGATCCGCGTCCCCGCCGCCCGACCGGAAACCGTATTTCACGCCGTCATACCGGGCGAGGTTGCTGCTGGCCTCGGCCGTGGCGATGAGGTAATAGG
>CAZCVB010000003.1:0-29709 GCA_964501805.1 uncultured Desulfobacteraceae bacterium
CCCGCCCGCCTTCAATTTCCTTGCCACGGGCATCGGGAGTCTCCCTTTTCAGGAGGCGGAGGCGTCATGCCGTGAAATCGTGGACCGCCTGCCCGACATGCCCTTCTGGCCGCAACTGGTCCGGCGCAGCCACCTTGAGGACATGTCCATCCAGTACTCAGAAGGACTCCCCCTGCTTGAGATCGTAGAAGAAAAACGGGCCCTCGTCATCTCCGCTAAAAAACGCCCGGAGGACGAACTGGTGGTATTTTACGACCATTTCATGTCCGGGGACACCGACCACTTCGCCATGAGCCGGGATTTCGCCCCGGGGTTTTACACCCTGCTGGAAATGGCCGCCGGTGACGGGATCGACGCGCCCTATCTCAAGGGGCATACCACGGGCCCCATCACCTTCTCGGCGGCCGTCACGGACCTGAACGGCAATCCCGTGCTTCACAATCCGGAACTCCTGGAGGCCATGACCAACGGCCTGGCCATCAAGTCGCTCTGGCAGGTCCGCCGGATCGAAGAGACGGGAAAGAGGGCGGTCATTTTTCTGGACGAACCCTATCTTTCCGGATTCGGATCCGCCTTCTCCCCTGTTGAACGGCAGGTGGTGGTCGACAGCCTGCGAACGGTGATCGGATACCTGCGGGAACACTCCGACGCCCTCACCGGCATTCATTGCTGCGGAAACACCGACTGGTCCATGATCGTGGAAGCCGGTCCCGACATCATCAATTTCGACGCCTTCGCCTATACCGATTATTTCGTCCTTTACCCGGACGACATCGTCCGGTTCCTTGAAGGCGGGGGAACCATCGCCTGGGGAATCGTCCCCACGTCGGACATTTCGGGCAAAGAGACCGCCGAAAGCCTCCATTCGCGGCTGGAGGCGGCCCTGGAGCGCGTTTGCGCCTTCGGCATATCGCCGTCTTTCCTGGCCGAAAGATCGATCCTCACGCCTGCGTGCGGCATGGGGACCATGACGCCGGAGGCCGCGAGGACCGCCCTGGATCTCCTGTCCCATGTTTCCCGGATGTGCCGGTCCTGAGCCGCCCGCCCGTACTATCGCGGCTTGCTTTCTCTCAAAAACTTAGGGTACGCAATAATCAACACATGACAGCATCGGCCGAAAAACTGGCTTCATCCCCGGTCCTTCCCGGAAATATCACGAAGTTCATTGCCATCCTGATGCGCGCGGTAAATACGGCGCGTCTTTACGCCCCGACCCATACCCTCTTCAAACAGCAGGCCCGCCAGCTCTTCAAGCTCCTCACCGCCACCCTTGACAAAGCGGATCTTCTCTTTCTCGGCTGCGCCAGGGACTCCCTTTTCCTGGAAGGAATTTTCTATCCGGCAAAGGACGTCCATGTCCGGAAATTCCTTAAGCTGTTCCACTCCCTCGGGGTATCCCAGGTTATCTTCGAGCGGGACGTGGCCGACCGCGAGCTATCCTCATTTCTTGTGCTACTGGCGGGAGCCCGGCAGGGAGAGGGTGAAGAACTCATGAACGCCCTGATACGCGAAAATATCCGGCGGGTGCGCCTGGGCCTTCTGGATTACAGCATTTTCTCCACCGTCGCGGCCATGGCCGGCGGTATCGCGCAAGACACCGAGGACCAGGCCATCTGGCAGCAATTGATCCTGCGGCCGTCGGCGGGTGCGTTTCAGCTTTCCCCTGACAAATCCAAGCAGTTTCTGCAACTGGCCCGCGATGCGGACAGGCTGAAGATGTTCCTCCTCAAAATGGACACCGACATGGTGGAAAACCGGAAGTGCGCCAGCGCGTCACAGCGCGGCGCAGTCCTGGGCACCTTTATCCAGAATCTGGGTGCCGCACTCGAAGGGGCAGTACCGAAGGAACGGGAACACTACGCCCGGCGGGTGGCCGCAGTGCTGGATACCCTGGAAACGAAACTGAAGGTCCAGGTCCTGGGCGCCCTTCCCCCGGAAGACCCGGAGACGGAGAAGACCGGAACCCTGCAACAGATCATCGAAGGAATGCCCGATGCCGATCTGGCAATCCTGCTGGTGGAAGCACTGGAAACGGCGGGGGCGGCATCCCCCGGCTTCAACAATATCTACAGGCGGGCCATCCGCCGGTATCGGGACGCGGCCCTCTTGCTGGGGCTGATCCGGAAAGAAACGGAACGGGCGGCGCAGAAAGGGAGGTCCGGTTTCCTCTCGCACTGCCAGCATCTTGAACAGATCCTGATCCAACGGCAGGAAATCGACCAGTTGAACAGGCGATACCAGGACGAGATACGGGACCTGGCCACATCCATTCAACTCCAGGCCCCAAGGGTGGAGGAAGACGAGCTGACCCGGCTCAAGGAGACCCTTTCACCGGAGAACCTGGGAATCGCCAGGGCCGAATTGATCATCGATCTGCTGCGCCAGCCGCACGGCAGACGCGACGCCACATTTCTACCGCCGCTGGCGGAAAGACTCGGGGAGACCCTGGGCCGTCTTTTCAGCCGGGGCGAATACCCTGTGCTCGGGAACTATTTGCGCCGGCTGTTCATGGCGCTGGAGGGCCATCCACAGGAGAATCTCCTGACGAAGATCCTCTCCGCCCAGTTCAGCGCCAGGGATATCCAAACGATCCTGGAACATTTCATGGAAAAGTGCCGTACCTACGAACCCGTGGAAACCGCGGTCATTCACGCCGTCTGCCGGCTGTATCCCCGAAAAAGCGCGGGGGTCCTGCTGGATATCATCACGCAGGCACCGGATGAGCAATCCCCCCAGGTCCGGTGGATATTGACGACATTGTCGGCACTGGGCCCCAGTATCAACCTGAGTCTCGAGAGAAGAATCACCAGGGCCCCGGATCAGGCCCTGCCGCTCCTTCTCGACCTGGCCGGGAGGTCCGGAGACAGGAACATGGCTCGCTGTGTGGCCCAGTTTCTGGAACACCAGAACCCCCAGATCCGTCTCAAGGCGGTCGTCACCCTGGGTCGGCTGAAGGCGGAATCGGCCGTGCCCCGGCTGGGAGAGATGGCCCTGCAACGATCCTGGATCCGGACGCGGAAAACACGTGTCGTACAGGAGGCGGCGATAAAGGCGCTGGGCGCGATCGGGACAAAGGACGCGAAGGCCCTGCTGAAACAGGTCATCACCCGGGGACCGGCCGACCTTGGGGCCTTGTGCCGCGAATTCCTGTAATTCCCCGGGACACGCGGTTCCAACCCGCGCAAACGGGAGAATTTCCAGCGGCGCTGCAAATAACCGGAGACATGGAAATGCCGACACGGACAAAAAAGGAGAAACTGGACCGCTTCCGTAGCGAACTCATCATCCGCCTGGTGGGCTGTCTCCGCGCCCTGTCGCTCTACCCCGAGGACCATCCCGAGGCCCGGAAAAAGACGGAAAGCCTTTTCACGCTGCTCGAGAGATATCTGGAACAACGACCCGCCGTTACGCTCCTTTTTATCAACCGGGAAGTGGTGGTGGAAAACACGCCGCTTCCAGAACTCGGAGACCGGCTCCACCAGCTGATGGAGCGGCTCGCCGCCATGAAATTTCAACGGCTCATATTTCGCTCCGGGCTCAGCCGGGACGAACTCGTCTTCTTTCTCCAGATCCTGGTCCCTTTGCTGAAACATCCCGAATCAGCGGACCTGGCTCTCGCCAGGAATCATGACCGCCTGCCCCATGTCCTTGCCGGCAGCCTCCCCGTTGATGCGGGGAACGGGATTTCCTACCAGGAAGCCGCCGACGCCATCCGCTCCACCGGAGGATCCATGCTCTCCGTTTCCGGCCGGATCAAGGACATCTTCACGGATCTGGAAGGTCCCTTGTCCGATGGACAGGTTGCGCTCGCAAAAGAGACCACCAATACCATCGGCCGGATGATCGCCACCGGCGAAATGCCCATTAAAATTCTCATCTATCGCCGGAGCGCAGACCCGGATCCTTACATCCACGCCTTGAACGTGGCCGCCCTTTCCATGTCACTGGCCCGGCGCCTGGGCCTGGAAGACGCATGGATCCAGGACATGGGCCTCAGCGGCCTGCTTCACGATATCGGGCATCACTTTTCGACCCGCATCACCCTGTCCCGCTCCCAGGCCGTTACGCTGGATGAAAAAAAACGGCAGTGGGAGCACCCGATCCGGGGGGCGGAAATCCTTCTCACCAGTCCCGGAATGCCGGATGCGGTCCCTCTGGCGGCCTATGAACACCACCTCCGTTACGACGGGGGCGGGTATCCTCTGCAAGAACACCCCCGGGACCTGAATCTGGCCGGCATGATCGTCTGCGTGACCAATACCTACGATAATCTCCGCAGGCGCAAACCGGGACGCAACGCCGTATCGCTGACCGACGCCCTTAACTGGATGGATCGCCACGCGGCGTCTCACTTTCATCCGCTCGTTTACCGCCATTTCCGGGAACTGGTAAAAGCGCAGGCCTCCGAGGAGGCATAGTACCGATTCGATATTCTTCGCGTCAGAGTGTGCCGGAGGGTGCGCCCCGCGCGTATCGGGACCGGCGATACGCCGTCCGGCAAAGGACGTTTTCAGGGGCCGAGGAAATCGGGGGGGAAGGTGCCTATTTCCCGATGACGTGCTTTGCAATCACCTTTCTCTGGATCTCCGAGGTCCCCTCGTAGATGGTGAAGACCCGGGCGTCCCGGTAATACCGCTCCACGGGAAAATCTTTGATATAGCCGTACCCGCCGTGGATCTGGAGGGCCTGGTAGGCGACGCGGTTGGCCATCTCGGAGGCAAAGACCTTTGCCATGGAGGCGGCCGCGGTGTAGTTTTCCCCCCGGTCCTTCATGGCGGCGGCATTGAAGGTCATGAGCCGGGCCGCCTCGATCTGGGTGGCCATGTCTGCGATCATCCACCGGATCCCCTGGAACTGGGAGATGGTTTTGTTGAACTGCACGCGTTCCCTGGCATAGTTGACGGCGGCATCCAGGCAGGCCTGGGCCAGGCCGACGGACTGGGAGGCGATGCCGATTCTCCCCCCGTCAAGGGAGGACATGGCGATCATGAACCCGTCCCCTTCCTGTCCCACGATGTTTTCCGCCGGCACCCGGCAGTCCTCGAATATCAATTCCACGGTATCGGAGGCCCTCAGGCCCATCTTCTCTTCCTCTTTTCCCACCGTGAAGCCGGGCGTGCCCTTTTCCACGATAAAGGCGCTGATGCCCCGGTGCCGTTTTTCCCGGTCGGTGTAGGCGGTGACCACGGTGAGGTCCGAATTCTTGCCGCTGGTGATGAACATCTTGGTCCCGTTGATCACGTAGTCGTCCCCGTCCCTGACGGCCCGGGTCTTCTGTCCCGCCGGATCGGAACCCGCGCCGGGTTCCGTAAGGGCGAAGGACCCGAGCATTTCCCCTGCGGCGAGGGGCTTCAGGTAGGTCTCTTTCAGGTAGTCCGAACCGAACAGGTAGATGGGGCCGCAGGCCACCGAGTTGTGGACCGACATGACCACGGCCGTGGCGGCGCAGGCATAGGCCACCTCCTGAAGGGCCACGGAATAGCTGACCGTGTCCGCGCCCGCCCCGTTGTACTCCGGCGGCACGTTCATCCCCATGAGTCCCAACTCCCCCATCTGTTTCAGGTTTTCCCGGGGAAATTCTTTGGTCCGGTCCCGTTCCGCCGCCGTCGGCAGCAGCACCTCCCTGGCAAACTCCCTGACCATCGCCCGGATCATCCGCTGTTCTTCGGTCAACTGATAGGCCATTTTCACCCCTCGTTGAACGCCCTTCCGTAACCGGGTCCCGCCCGTGGCGGAACGGGACCGGAAACTCCCCCGCGGGGATCCGCCGTCCCGCCGGCGGCAGGCGTTGTCTACGGCGTGTAGAGCACCACCAGGAGCTCCGCCTGTTCATCACTCAGGTTCCGCAGCTGGTGGCTGATGGAAGAATTGAAATGAAGGCAGTCGCCCGGCCCCAGGATATTCCGGTTCTCCCCCACCATGACCTCCACCTTTCCGGTGATCACGTACTGGAACTCTTCACCCGGATGCTGGTAGCTGACGCCTTTGTGTTTCGACCTGGGATCGATAAAGACCTTGAACGCCTTGAGATGCTTGTGCCGCGCCTCCGGGGTCAGGGTCTCGTAGGTGTAGTCGTCGGTTCTCTTCTGGTAGTCCTCCCGGTGCTTCTGCCGGGCCCGGGCCTTTTCCTGCTGGAGCAGGATGCTCGAATCGATCTCGAGGGCCTTTGAGAGCTGGAGCAGGACCGACACCGGGGGGGTGATTTCCCCTTTCTCGACCTTGGAGATATAGGTGGTTGCCAGTCCGGTTTCGTTGGCCAGGTTCTTGAGCGTGAGTTTCTTTTCTCTCCTCAGTTTCAGCAGCCGCTTCCCGATGGGCTGTTTTTTCCTTCTGGTCGTCGCCATGCGCCCCCCTTTCCCTGTTCCTGGAATCGAAATCGTGTGCCTTCCGGGATGGATACTACGAATCGCCCGCCGTCTTTCCCTGCCGGTATACCCGGATCATGCGATAGACAAAACCGATCAGGAGGACCGCGCTGATGAGAATGATCAGGTTGGATGCGAAAAAGCTCATCACGAAGCTGTACGGATCTTTCAGGTGGTAGGCCGCAATCAGGACATGGACCCCGAAAAGGAGAAACAGACATCCCGCCAGCGTCAGGATCACCTGACGGACCCACCACAGGATTCGCCACATCTGTCTTCCACCATGATCCTTCCCCGCATGCGTCCGCTGCATGACGGCTCAGTCCGATGCACCCCCCACCACGGGCAGCACCAGGTCGTCACAGGCCGAATACGGATCCTTCTTCCCTTCCACGATGGCGGACACGGCAAGGTCGAACTCCCCGCTCTCCACGAGCCGGTTGAGCACTTCCTCGATAAGACGGTTCTTTATCATCTCCTGCAGCTCTTCCCGGACCTTGTCCTTCCGCCTCCGGACCTGCCATCCGCCGCAATGCTCCTCGAGATACCGGCTGTGACGGTTGATCTCCTCCAGGAGTTCCTCGACCCCGATATCGAAGACCGCCTGTGCCTTGAGGATCGGCGGCCGCCACGTCCCTTCACGGTATTTTTTCTGGTCCATGTCGATCATGAGCCGCAGGTCGCTCACGGTCTTGTCGGTCCCCTCGCGGTCCGACTTGTTGATCACGAAGATATCTCCCACCTCGAGGATCCCCGCCTTGATGGCCTGGATGTCGTCGCCCATCCCCGGGATCAGCGTGATCACCGTGGTATGGGCGCTCCGGACGACATCCACCTCGTCCTGTCCCACACCCACGGTCTCCACGATGATATAGTCCTTTCCCATGGCGTCCAGGACGTCGATGGCGCTCCGGGTGGACTGGGTGAGCCCGCCGAAATGCCCCCGCGTGGCCAGGGACCGGATAAAAACCCCTTCATCCATGCTGTGCCGCTGCATCCGAACGCGGTCTCCCAGGATGGCGCCGCCGCTGAAGGGGCTGGTGGGGTCCACCGCGAGGACGCCAACGGTCTTGTCCCGCTTTCTCAGGTGGCTGACGATCTGGTCCACCAGTGTGCTCTTTCCCACGCCCGGCGCCCCGGTGATGCCGATGACATAGGCGTTTCCCGTGGCGGGATACAGCTCTTTCAGGACATCTCTCACCTCGGGCATCCCGTCGTCGATGTCGCGGATCAGTCGCGCCACGGACCGCACGTCGCCCGCCTTTACCTTTTCTGCGATGGTGCTCATGTCGCCTCCTACTCCCTCGGCCTTACGTTTTCTTCCACCCATTTCACAATGTCGTCCAGCGGGGTGCCCGGCGTGAATATCTCCCTGACACCGGCCTCCTTCAGCGGCGGGATGTCATCCTCCGGTATAATGCCGCCGCCGCACACCACAATATCATCCGCGCCCTTTTCCCTCAGGAGTTCCACGGTCCTGGGGAACAGGTAGTTATGGGCCCCCGCCAGGCTGGAGAGCCCGATCATGTCCACGTCTTCCTGGATGGCGGCCTCCACGATCTCCTCCGGCGTCTGGTGCAGTCCTGAATAGACCACCTCGAACCCGGCGTCCCGATACGCCCGCGCGATGATCCGGGCCCCGCGGTCATGACCGTCCAGCCCGGGTTTCGCCACCATGACCCTGATCCTTCTCTTTCGCGTCATATCCCCTCCCAATCCCGGGTTTCGGTCCCGGGACCGCGTCCTGCGCGCCGCCCGGGAAACAGGACCGGGATCAGTAGATCCCCGGATCCCTGTATTCGCCGAAGACCCGCCTGTAAACGTCGCATACCTCCTGCAGCGTGGCCCCGGCCTTTACCGCCTCGATGACCGGTTCCATCACGTTCCGCGTGCCCTCGCAGGCATCTCCCACCTGTTCAAGGCACTCCCGTGTCCGCCGGTTGTCCCGTTCCTCCTTGACCCGGTTGGTCTTTTCGATCTGGAGCCGTTCCAGTTCCTCGTCGATCTCCAGGACCTCCACCGGGATATCCTCTTCGGTCACGTACTTGTTGACCCCCACCACCGTTTTCTCGCATTCGTCGATCTGCCGCTGGTACCGGTAGGCCGCGTCCGCGATCTCCTGCTGCGGATAATTCTTCTCTATGGCCGCCAGCATGCCGCCCATATCATCGATCTTCTGGATGATCTCGAGGGCCTCTTCCTCGATCCGGCGGGTCAGGGTCTCCACGAAAAAGGAGCCTCCCAGGGGATCGATGGTATTGGCCACGCCCGACTCCTCGGCAATGATCTGCTGGGTCCGGAGCGCAATGGTGGCGGCCTCTTCCGTGGGTATGGCCAGGACCTCGTCCAGGGAGTTGGTGTGCAGGGACTGGGTGCCGCCCAGGACCGCGGCCAGGGCCTCGAGGGTCGTCCGGACGACGTTGTTATAGGGCTGCTGGGCAGTGAGCGAGCATCCCGCCGTCTGGGTGTGAAACCGCAGCCACCAGGACCGGGGATCCTTTGCCTTGAACCGTTCCTTCATGACCCTGGCCCAGATGCGCCGGGCCGCGCGGAATTTGGCGATCTCCTCGAAAAAATCGAGATGGGAGTTGAAAAAGAAGGAAAACCGGGGGGCGAAATCGTCCACGTTCAGTCCGCGATCGACGGCCTCCTGCGTGTAGGTGATGCCGTCCGCCAGGGTAAAGGCCAGTTCCTGTACCGCGGTGGAGCCCGCCTCCCGGATATGGTATCCGCTGATGCTGATGGTGTTCCAGCGGGGGACCTCCCGGGTCCCGAATTCCACCGTGTCCGTGATGACCCGCACCGACGGCACCGGCGGACACATGAAGGTCTTCTGGGCGATGAATTCCTTGAGCATGTCGTTCTGGATGGTTCCGCCCAGGACCCGCCGGTCGATTCCGCGATTCTCCGCCATGGCGATATACATGGCCCAGATCACGGAAGCGGGCGGATTGATGGTCATGGAGGTAGTGATCCGGTCGATGGGAAGACCGTCGAAGAGGTCTTCCATGTCCTTCAGCGTATCGATGGCCACTCCGCACTTTCCGCATTCGCCCCGCGCCTTGGGCGAATCGCTGTCATATCCCATCAGCGTGGGCATGTCGAAGGCCGTGGAAAGGCCTGTCTGGCCCTCGTTCACCAGGAGGTGAAACCGGCGGTTGGTGTCCTCGGCGGTCCCCAGCCCCGCGAACATCCGCATGGTCCACAGGCGGCCGCGGTACATGGAAGGCTGGACCCCCCGGGTAAACGGGTATTCGCCGGGGAATCCGATATCCCCGGAAAAATCCAGGTCCGGCACATCGTCGGGGGTATAGATCCGCTGGATCTCCCGGTTGGAGACCGTGGAAAACCGCTCTTTCCGTTCGGGACGGGCGGCGAAGATCCGGTTCAGCTTCTCCTCCCAGCGGGCATAGCCTTTACGGATGTCATCAAACACCTTTGAGTTGAAAAGCAATGTCATGGGGCACCTCCCGGTCCGTTCTGTTTTCCAGGCGGAAACACCGCCGTGCCCGAAAACCCCTCGGGAACGGGCACGCGCTATCTCCCCTTGATCAGGTTCCTGGCCACCACCAGGCGCATGATCTCGTTCGTTCCTTCATAGATCTGGCATATCTTGGCATCCCTCATATGCCGTTCCATTGGGTACTCCTTGCAATAACCGTATCCCCCAAGGACCTGAATCCCCTCGATGGAGGCCCGCATGGCCGCATCGGAGGCGTACATCTTGGCCATGGCCGAGGCCTTTTCATAGGGTTTGCCGTGGTCTTCCAGCCAGGCGGCCCGCAATGTCAGGAGTTCCGCGGCATCCAGCTCCGTGGCCATGTCCGCCAGTTTCCACTGGATGGCCTGGAACTTGGCGATGGGCCGGCCGAACTGTTCCCGGGTCCTGGCGTATTCAAGGGCCTCTTCCAGCACGGCCCGGCCGATCCCCAGGGCCTGGGACGCGATGCCGATCCGCCCGCCGTCCAGGGTGGTGAGCATCTGCCGGAATCCCTCCCCCAATTTTCCCAGTAGGGCGTCAGCGGGGATACGGGCATCCTCAAAGATCAATTCCGCGGTGCCGGAGGCGAGGATGCCCAGCTTGTCCTCCACGCGGCCTACCTTGAAACCGGGCGTATTCTCCAGGTCCACCACAAAGGAACTGATCCCCTTGTACCCCTTGCCTTTCTCGGTTACGGCGGCCACCACCGCGTAACCGGCCACGTTGCCGTTGGTGATGAATTTCTTCTCCCCGTTGAGGACCCATTCATCTCCGTCCTTCACCGCCGTTGTCAGCATGTTGGCCGGATCGGAACCCGCGTTGGCCTCGGTGAGGCCGTAGCATCCGATCTTTTCGCCCGATGCGCAGGGATACAGGTATTTCTTTTTCTGCTCTTTTGTGCCGTACGCCTGTACGGGAAAACAGTAGAGTGAATTGTTGACCGACATGATCACGCCGGTAGAGGCGCACGCCTTGGATACCTCGATCAGCGCGAGGACGTAACTCACGTAATCCATTCCCCCGCCGCCGTATTCCTCGGGAACGGCGATGCCCATCATTTTCAGTTCACCCAGCTGCCGCACGATGTCCGCCGGATGTTCATGCTTTTCATCCAGTTCGGCGGCGCGGGGTTTGATCTCGGCCTCGGCGAACCGCCTGGCCATGTCCTGGACCATCTGCTGTTCTTCCGTCAAAGCGAATTCCATATCAGCTCAACTCCCCGTCGAATTTCGGCCTTCGTTTTTCGAGAAACGCCGACATGCCTTCCTTTGCGTCCGGGCTGGCCATGCACAGGGCAAAGGCGTCCGATTCCATGCGGCAGCCGCTTTCCAGGTCCACTTCGAAACCGCGGTCCACCAGTTCCTTGACCGCGCGGGTGGAAACCCTCCCCTTGGACGCCAGGAGCAGGGCGGTCTTCATGGTCTCGTCCCACAGGGTTTCGGGAGGAAAGACCTTGTTGACCAGCCCGATCTCCCGGGCCTCTTGGGCGCTGATGATGACACCGCTCATGCATAGTTCCTTGGCCATGGCCTTTCCCACCAGCCGGGAGAGCCGCTGGGTGCCCCCGAAACCGGGGATAATCCCGAGGTTGATCTCGGGCTGGCCGAATTTGGCGTTTTCCGATGCGTAGATAAAATCGCAGGCCATGGCGATCTCCGTTCCCCCGCCCAGGGCGAACCCGTTGACACAGGCGATGACCGGTATGGGCAGACGTTCCAGCCGGAAGAGGGTTTCCTGCCCTACCCTGGAAAAGTTCCGGCCCTCCAGGGGGTTGAAGTTGACCATGTGCGAGATATCGGCCCCGGCCACAAAGGCCTTGTCGCCCTCGCCCGTCAGGATGAGGGCCCGGATGTTGGCGTCCGCCTCGATCCCGTCCAGCACATCGTTCAGTTCCTCAATGACCCCGGGATTAATGGCATTGAGGGCCTTGGGCCGGTTGAACTTGATGACGGCCACACTCTCCAGCGATTCAAAAATGATGTTTTTGTACGGCATGGTTCCTCCTTATGACGGCCGGCGCGCGCCGCCGCTCCCGGCAGGGCGCCGGATGCGCGGAATGTCCGGGATGCCCGGAAGGCCCATCCGGGCATCCCGGGCCTTTTCATGTGTTTCCGTTACCCGACGTTCTCCAGCACCGTGGCCATTCCCTGTCCGCCGCCGATGCACAGCGAGGCCAGACCCAGGTCGTGACCGTCCCGTTTCATCTGGTTCATGAGGGTCAGGATGATCCTGGCGCCCGTGCATCCGATGGGGTGTCCGATGGAAATCCCGCTCCCCAGGGGATTGGTTTTTTCCATGTCGCAGCCCAGCTCCCTGACGCAGGCAATCGCCTGGGAGGCGAATGCTTCGTTCAGCTCGATCACCCCGAAATCGCCCATGGACAGGCCGGTCTTGTCCAGGATTTTTCTCACCGCCGGGATGGGTCCCAGGCCCATGTACGCGGGATCAATGGCGGCGAAGGTGCTGGCCTTGACCCTGACCAGCGGCTTCAGGCCCAGATCCGCGGCCTTCGCGTCCGACATCAGAAGCAGGGCCGCGGCCGCGTCATTGATGCCGGAGGCGTTCCCGGCGGTCACCGTACCGTCTTTCTTGAAGGCCGGGCGGAGCTTGGCCATCTTTTCAACGCTGGTCTCCATGGGCCGCTCGTCCGTATCGAAGATCACCGGGTCCCCCTTCCGCCGGGGAATGCTCACGGCGACGATTTCTTCCGCGAACCGCCCGTCGGCAATGGCCTTTCGCGCCCGGCGGTGGCTCATCGCCCCCAGTTCGTCCTGCTCCTGCCGTGAAATCCGGTATTTCTCGGCGATATTTTCAGCGGTAAGACCCATATGGTAACCGTAGAAGATCTCGAACAGGCCGTCCATGATCATGAGATCCACCAGGTCCGTATTCCCCATGCGGGCGCCCCAGCGGGCCGCCGGCAGTGCGAAGGGGATCCGGCTCATGTTTTCCATGCCCCCGGCCAGGATGATATCCGCTTCGCCCGCACGGATCGACTGGGCCGCAAGGGCGACCGCCTTCATCCCGGACGCGCATACCTTGTTCACAGTAAAGGCCCCCACTTCTTTCGGTATCCCCGCGCGGATCATCGCCTGCCGGGCCACGTTCTGCCCCTGGCCGGCCCCCACCACGTTGCCCATGATGACCTCGTCGACCTGCACCGGCTGAAGCTTTTCGTCATAATCGTATGCATCCTTTTCCAGCTCGATCATGCCGGCGCCCCTGAGGGCGTCCGGCTCATACCGGGTCAGGGCGTCGGTGGCAACCGGCCGCAGATTCGCCTTTTTGAGGGTTTCCTTCAAGACCAGCGCCCCCAAATCCACCACAGGCACGTCTTTCAGGCTCGCGCCGAAGGTTCCCACCGGTGTTCGTGCTCCAGAAACAATTACCACATCCGTCATTTTTCCTCTCCTTGACATTATATTATTGTAAGATTCGGGCGCCCGCACGGCCGCCGGTTTCCCGCCGGATCCAGCCGACGACGCGGGACCCCTTTTCGCCGTTTATGCGTCTTCGTTGTAGACGACCAGGGTCACGGCCTCCCCGCCGCCCAGACACAGCGACGCCTGCCCCACCTTCGCACCCCGGTCCTTCATGGCGTAGATGAGGGTGGTCAGGACACGGGCCCCGCTCGCCCCGATGGGATGGCCGATGGCCACGGACCCGCCGTTGACGTTGACCTTCTCCGGGTCAATCCCCAGTTCCCGGTTGATGGCCACGGAAGACGTGCTGAAGGCCTCGTTGATCTCGTGGAGGTCCACGTCTTCTATCTTCAGGCCGTCCTTGGCCAGGACCTTGGGGATGGACAGGATCGGCGCCACCAGGACGTATTTCATGTCAATGCCCGACGCGCCCTGCGCCCCCACCCGGACCATGGGAGTGCATCCCAGTTCCACGGCCTTTTCCCTGGACATGATGACCACCGCGGCCGCCCCATCACTGATCTTGGAGGCGTTTCCCGCGGTCACCAGTCCGTCTTTCTTGAACGCGGGCCGTAACCGCGCCAGTCCCTCGGGCGTCGTCCTGGGTTCCCTGATGGGAATTTCATCCGTGTCGAATATCACGGGATCCCCTTTCCTGGCCGGCACCTCCACCGGAACGATCTCATCCCTGAATTTTCCGTCTTCCATGGCCCGCCACGCCTTTTGATATGAACCGAGCGCAAAGGCGTCGGAATCCTCCCGGGACACCCCGTACTTCTCGGCCACCAGTTCCGCGCTGATCCCCATGTGAAAATCGTTCACATGGTCCCACAGCCCGTCGTGGACCATGCCGTCGATGACGGACCCGGTGTTCATCCGGTAGCCGGTTCTCGCCTTCTCCAGCATGTAGGGACAGAGGTTCATGTTCTCCTGGCCCCCTGCCACGATAATGTCGGCGTCGTTGCACTGGATGGCCTGGGCCGCGAGCATCACGGCCTTCAACCCGGAACCGCAGACCTTGTTGACGGTAATGGCACCGACTTCCCACGGCAGTCCCGCGCGGACCATGCTCTGCCGGGCCGGGTTCTGTCCCAGGCCGTGCGGCAGCACGCTTCCCATAATCACCTCGTCCACGTCCTCTTTCCGGATTCCCGCCCTCCGGATCGCCTCATTTATGACCAGCGCACCCAGGTCTGTTGCGGAAACGGTGCTGAGGGTCCCGCCGAAATCTCCCACGGCGGTCCTGCATGCACTGACAATCACCACATCTCTCATCTGTTGATCCCCTTTCCTGATTTTTCACCGGGACGCTCTGAGAGCGCTCCCTCGCGTATCGATCTCCTCCCCGCCCGGTGTCGGGTCCATGGAACCGTAAAAGTCTATTTCGCCGGACAGGACATTGAATTGGCGCTCCCGGTCACTTTATTAAATCGGGCGGAAATAGCAAATCATTTTTGGCGGGAAGACCCGCCGGTGTCGGGCATGCGCCCTGGTTCCGAAAAAAATCCGGGCCGCCGGATACAACCGGTTACGCAGGCCGTTTCAGGCCGTTGATGTAAAACCGCAACTGGGTGATGGTCTGCCGCCAGATATCCGGGTCCCGGCTGGCGGTGTACAGGGTTGCGGCCCCGTTCAGGGTGATGACGATAAAATTCGCGATCTCCCGGAAATCGAGGCCCTCCCTGAGCAGGCCCTCTTGATCGGACGCTTCCAGCCACCGCGCCAGGAGCCTCGAAAATTTCACGAACCCCCCCAGGATCTGGCGGCCCATGGTTTCCGACTGGCCGGATATTTCCACCAGCATGTTCACGAAAAAACACCCGCCGTCAAAGACGTCGGCGCCCAGGTAGTCCCGCAGATGGTGTTCAACGGCCCTTTCGATCCGGAGCAGGGGATCCGGGATCTCCCGCATATCCTTGAAAACGATCTCCCGCCAGGTACCCACCGCCAGCTCGTAGACGGCATACCAGATATCCTCCTTACTGCGGAAATGCCCGTAGAGACCGCCCTTGGTGAGGCCGGTCGCATCAAGGATATCATTGATGGAGGTATTGAAATACCCCTTTACGGAAAAAAGCTGAAGGGATTTTTCGATGATGTTCCTACGGGTCTGGACCCCCTTGTTCGCCATGACGCGTCCCGATCTCCCAGGTAAACGGAAAAACAGCCTCCGGAGGTTTAAATATACCGACCGGTCTTTTTATTTTTATACAACCCGATCCTTCCTGTCAAGAAATTTTACCACTTGCGTGGAAACCATGATCTTCGCCCCTCCACTTCATCCACCCGAGCCGTGGCCGGGAACAATTCTCTTGACACTTGCCGGAAATTGCAGATAGTTTTTTTCATTCAAACCGGGCTGTTCTTCCCACCGGACCGGAGCAATCCGGGGCGCCGGGATACGGGACCGGCACATTGACATCCCACCGTTTCAAGATCGCCTCCTTGAACGGCCCGGAAATTCATCGTCAAGAAAGGGGAAGACCATCATGAACCCGATAGCGGTTGAACTGAACGAAACCATCCGGAACGCAAACGGACATGTGTACGAAATGCTCTCCGAGGTGGGGAGAAACCTCTTTTTCCCGAAGGGCATCCTCTCCCAGAGCGCGGAGGCGAAGCAGAAGGCACACCGCTTTAACGCCACCATCGGCATGGCCACTGAAAAAGGAAGAACCATGCATCTTCCTTCGGTCATGGAGATGGTGCCCGGTCTCGCGCCCGAGGAGGCTCTCACCTACGCCCCCTCTTTCGGCATCCTGCCGCTCCGGGAGGCCTGGAAGGCATCCATTTTTGAAAAGAATCCCTCTCTCAAAGGCAGGGAGATGAGCCTTCCCGTGGTCACCAACGCCATTACCCACGGCCTGAGCGTGGTGGCGGACATGTGGGTCGATCCGGGAGACGTGGTGATCCTGCCGGACAAGATGTGGGGAAACTACAACCTGATATTTAAGGTCCGAAACGGCGCTGAGATCGTCCATTACGCCCTGTTCGACGCCGAAGGGGGATTCAACCTGGCCGCCTTCGAGGCATGCGTGCAGGAACAGGCAACGGCCCGCGGCAAGGTTGTGGTGGTGCTCAACTTCCCGAACAATCCCACGGGATACACGGTCACGCCCGGGGAGGCGGACGCCATCGCCGATATCCTGGTCCGGTTCGCCCGGGACGGCGTCAACGTGGTGGCGGTCACCGACGATGCCTATTTCGGTCTCGTCTATGAAGACACGGCCCTCAGAGAATCGATCTTCGGCCGCCTGGCCGGCCGGGATCCGCGCCTCCTGGCGGTCAAACTGGACGGCGCCACCAAAGAAAATTTCGTTTGGGGACTGCGGGTGGGGTTCGTCACCTATTCCGCGACCCTTGAAGGCGACCCGGCACCCTTCTACCAGGCCCTGGAGAAAAAAACAGCGGGCGCGGTGCGCGGATCTATTTCCAATGCCTCCCACCTGAGCCAGGAACTGGTGCTCAAATCCATGGGCTCCGAAGCCTACCGCGCGGAAAAAAAGGAAAAATTCGAGATCATGTTCGAGCGGGCCAGGGAGGTGAAACAGGTCCTCGCCGACCCGAAGTACGACGGGGCATGGGAAGCCTATCCTTTCAATTCGGGGTATTTCATGTGCCTGAGGCTGAAGACCGTGGCGGCCGAGCCGTTGCGGGTCCATCTCCTGGACAAGTACGGCGTGGGACTGATCTCGCTGGGCGAGCATGATCTCCGGGTCGCTTTTTCCTGTCTTGAAAAAGAAGACACCCGGGAACTGTTCGACACCGTGCTCAGGGGAGTAAAGGACCTGGAAGGCTGAACCGGCCTCAACGGTTTCCCGTTCCCCCGCCCAGGTCAAGCTGGAGGAACTGGCCCGCCTTCGGTGCATCCGCCCGGGGCGAGTATGTCTTGGGTTCGGTTCCTTCCCTGAAGGCCTGGAACACCGTCTTTCCGGAATACGGTCCCGCAAGGAGGCCGGTCTTGGCGTCGATCTTTGCGAACACCACCCCCTTCGGGACCGGGAAGTCGGCCACCGGCCGGTCCTTGAGGACCTCGGACATGAACATCAGCCAGATGGGACTGGCCGCCCGGGAACCCGTCTCTCCCCGCCCCATGGCCTTCCGGTCGTCATATCCCACCCAGACCCCGGTCACCAGTTCCGGGGTATAGCCCATGAACCATGCATCCCAGAGGTTATTGGTGGTCCCGGTCTTTCCCGCGGCCGGCCGCCTGAGCGCACGGATCCGCCACCCGGTTCCTTCCCTGATAACGGCCTTCAGGAGGTCCGTCATCACATAGGCGGTCTGGGGCGATATGGCGGGGCGGCTTTCAGGCTGTTTTTCCTCGAGAACGCGTCCCGAACGGTCCAGGACCTTCCGGATGAAGATGGGGGTCACCAGCATGCCCCCGTTGGCGAAAACGCAATAGGCCCGGGTCAGTTCCATCAGGGAAACCCCTGAAGAACCGAGGGCCAGGGAAAGATCCGGGTTCAGATGGGATTCAATGCCCATCTTCCGGGCGTATTCCACCACGTGGTTCACCCCTATTTTCCGGAGGATCTTCACGGTGATGACATTCCGTGATTTGGCAAGGGCGGTGCGGAAAAGCGTGGGCCCGAAAAATGTTCCCTTGTAGTTTTTCGGCTTCCACAGTTCGCTGTCGGGCATCCGTTCCGAGACATACGGGGCGTCGATGATGACGTCGGCCGGGCTCATGCCGCGGTCCAGGGCCGCCGCGTAGATAAACGGCTTGAAGGCCGATCCCGGTTGACGCCGCGCCTGAATGGCCCGGTTGAACTGGCTCTCAAAAAAGTCCCGTCCGCCCACCATGGCCTTGACCTCCCCGGTCTGGGGGTCCATGCACAACAGCGCACCCTGTACCAGCGGCCGCTGTTCCAGCGAAACCTCCCAGACCCCGGTGGCGGCATCCCTTCCCGAGAGGCGAACCAGGATGACATCTCCCTTTCTGAGGGCCCGGGAAGGCCGGTCCAGCCGGGCCGCATAGTAAGGGACGTCCGGATCCGGTTTGCGGGCCCATTTCATCTTTTTAAGGGGCAGCCGGGCCTTTGCCGATCCGATGCGCAATGAAACCGTTTTTTCCGGGTCGTTCACATCATCAACCACCGCCTCCACGATTTCACCTGTTTCCAGTTTTTTTAAAGCGTGTTTCTTTTCTTCCGCCTCCAGATACGGGGGGATTTCCTCCGGTTCAAGGTGCCTCAGCGGTCCCCGGAAGCCTTCCCGCTTATCCAGATCGGAGAGCCCCTTGAGGACCGCGTTATCCGCGGCCCGCTGCATCTTAAGATCCACGGTGGTGTAGACCTCGAGGCCCCCGCGGTAGAGGCGGCCTGCGCCGAAGGTTTTCAGGAGGTATCGGCGCACGTACTCGGTGAAATAGGGGCATTTCCGGAATACGTCCTCCGTGGTTTTCCGGATGCAAAGAGGCGCCTGAAGGGCCCGTGTCATCTCTTCGGCGCTGATATAGCCGGCCTTCACCATCCGCTCCAGGACATACCGCTGCCGGGCGCGGGCCCTTTTGAAATGGGCCACAGGGGAATAGCGCGCGGGGGCCTGCGGGAGTCCCGCAAGGAGGGCCGATTCCGCCAGGGTCAGCTCGCTTGCGGGTTTTCCGAAATAGGTGCGGGCGGCCGCTTCCACCCCGTAGGCCCCCTGTCCCAGGTAGATCTGGTTGAGGTACAGAAAGAGGATTCGCTGTTTTGAAAAGTTCTTTTCAAGCTGCATGGAAAGGATCGCCTCCCTGGCCTTCCGGCGGTAGGTTCTCCGGGTATTCTTGAGAAGGAGCGACTTGGTCACCTGCTGGGTGATGGTGCTCCCGCCCTGTTCGATCTTTCCAGCGCTCAGGTTTTTTAAAAACGCCCTGATAATACTGACAAAATCCACTCCCTCGTGTTTGAAAAAGCGTGCGTCCTCGGCGGCTACAAAGGCATGGATGGTCTGCTCGGAAATCTCGGAGAGCGGCACGACAATCCTTTTTTCCTTCCAGAACCGCCCGATCACCTCGCCGTCATTGCTGTAAATCTCCGTGATAATGGGCGGCCGGTATTCCTTCAGCGCATCGAGCACCGGCAGGTTGCTGGACCAGACATACCAGAAATAGCCGACAACAACGGCGGCGGCGAACACCACCGTCACCAGGAACACGGCCGTCAGCTTCAGAAACCGTTTCAACGGGACATCCTCCGGTCAAGGCTCCGGTACTGGATGGCCTCCGCCACATGGGGGGCCCGGATGTCCGGTGCGCCTTCCAGGTCGGCGATGGTGCGGGAGATCTTGAGGATACGGGCGTGGGCCCTGGCGCTCAGACCGAAGCGGTCCATGGCCCGCTCCAGGAGGAGCCCCGACTCGGAGTCGATGGGACAGAATTCCTTGATCTGCCTGCTGCTCATGCCGGCATTGTCATGAATCCCCGATCCGTGAAACCTCCGGGTCTGGATCTCTCTCGCCTTCATCACCCGGGCGGACATCTCTGCGGAGGACGCCCCGTCCCGGGTCTCGGAAAGGTCCCGGTACGGCACCGCCGGGACTTCCAGGTGGAGATCGATCCGGTCCATCAGCGGACCCGAGATCCTGGAACGGTACCGCTGCACCTGTACCATGGAGCAGCGGCATTCCCGTTTGGGGTCCCCCAGGAACCCGCAGGGACAGGGATTCATGGCGGCCACCAGCATGAAGTCGGCCGGATAGGTGACCGTGGAGCTGGCCCTGGAAATGGTGACCCGCCCGTCTTCCATGGGCTGCCGCAGCACTTCGAGAACGTTCTTTCTGAATTCGGGCAGTTCATCCAGGAAAAGGACCCCGTTGTGGGCGAGGCTGACCTGTCCCGGCCTGGGGCTCTGGCCGCCACCGATGAGGCCGGCGTCCGAAATGGTATGATGCGGTGATTGAAAGGGGCGCGTGGTGATCAGACCGCAACCGTCCGGCATCAGCCCCATCACGCTGTAAACCTTCGACGTTTCCAGCGATTCTTCAAAGCTCATGGGCGGGAGGATGGTGGGCAGCCGTTTCGCGAGCATGGTCTTTCCGGAGCCCGGAGGGCCGATCATCACCAGGTTGTGTCCGCCCGCCGCGGAAATCTCCAGGGCCCGCTTGGCGTTCTCCTGGCCGCGGACATCCCTGAAATCCAGGTCCGGACGCGGCGCCGTCGGGAATTCCCCGGGGCCGGTCTCAAAAGGCGGGATCCCGGACACCCCCATCACGGCCTCAACCACCTGGTGAAGGGCGGTTACAGGATAAATGCGGACACCCCCCGCCACCGCCGCCTCCGGGGCGTTCTCCCGGGGAAGGAAGATTCCCTCAAGCCCCATTTCCTTTGCGGTAACAGCCATGGGCAGTACCCCCCTGACCGGTCTCACAAGACCGTCGAGGGCCAGCTCCCCCAGGAACAGGTAACCGGAACATGCGGACTGCGGGAACAGGCCCGTGGCCGAGAGGATGCCCAGGGCCATGGGAAGATCAAATGCGGATCCTTCCTTCCGTATGTCCGCGGGGGCAAGGTTTACGGTGATCCGGTCGGATGGGAAGTGGTAGCCGGAGTTCTTGACGGCCGCCTTGACCCGCTCCTTGCTCTCCCGCACCGCGCCTTCGGGCAGCCCCACCGTGGAAAAGCTGGGAAGCCCCTGGGAGATATCGACTTCCACCTCCACGATATAGGCGTCGATTCCGACAACCGCACTGCTGAAAATTTTGGATATCATCTCACTGGAACGTCTGAATGCCCGGCCGGCCGAATCGCGGCGGGCAAGGGTTGCGCACAGGAAAAAGCGGCACTGCCGAAACCCGGCCGGAGATCGCGCGTCTTGGCAGTACCGTCTGATTTTTCTTTACATCTAACATACTAAATTGTATAAAGCAAAATTTATCCGAAAAAATTTTGGCGCTGTTCGGTCAATATGGCGCCGTTCTTGTTAACAGGAGAACAGAACATGGCACGCATCACGGTGGAAGATTGCCTGAGGAAAGTCGACAACCGCTTCGGATTGATACACCTCTCGGCCAAACGGGTGCGCCAGTTGAGAAAAGGCGCGGAACCGCTGATCAAATGCAAAAATGAAGATATCGTGGTTTCGCTCCGGGAGATCGCCGCGGGAAAGGTATTCCAGGTCAGGGAACCCGGGGATGAACCGAAACTCCCGGCGCCGAAAACGGCCGGCGCCGAGGCCCTTCCGGATGCGGCGGACGCACCTGCGGAAAAACCGCAGGAGACGGACCAAGACGGGCATGCCGGGGAAGCGGCCTAATCGCGGGTAAGAATGGCCAAACGAGACTACTACGAAATCCTGGGCGTCTCCCGGGACGCCGGGGCCGAGGAAATCAAAAAGGCCTATCGGAAACTGGCGCTCAGGTATCACCCCGACAGAAATCCCGGCGACAAGGCGGCCGAGGAGAATTTCAAAGAGGCCGCCGAGGCGTACGAGGTGCTTCGGGATGAACAGAAACGAGAGATCTACGACCGATTTGGACACGAAGGCCTTGAAGGAAGCGGATTCAGGGGATTCAGCGGGTTTGAAGACATTTTTTCGAGCTTCGGCGATATCTTCGGCGACTTTTTCGGCTTCGGATCACGGGGGGGCGGAAGGTCCCGCGCCCGTGAAGGGAGAAGTCTTCGCTATGACCTGGAATTGACGCTGGAAGAGGCGTTCACCGGGCAGGACAAGGAAATCGTCTTTGACAAGCTGGAAAAATGCGCCGCCTGCGGAGGCTCCGGGATCACTCCCGGCAGTGAACCCCAAGTCTGCGCCACCTGCCAGGGAAGGGGTCAGATTGTGCGCTCCCAGGGCTTCTTCCAGATCAGCACCACCTGCCCCACCTGCCACGGCGAGGGACAGATCATTACCGATCCGTGCCGGGAATGCCGGGGCCACGGAAAGGTCCGGGTCGAAAAAAAGGTGAATGTCCGGATCCCGCCCGGTGTGGACACCGGGTCCCAGTTGCGGCTCCAGGGCGAGGGTGAGCCCGGCGAATACGGCGGTCCGCCCGGAGATCTTTTCGTTGTGATCCATGTAAAGCCGCACGATTTCTTCACCCGTGAGGGGGAGGACCTGATCTGCCGGATCCCCGTTTCTTTTGTCCAGGCGGCGCTGGGCGACACCATCCCGGTCCCTCTTCTCGGCGAGGAGGCGCCCTATCCCCTGAAAATTCCGGCGGGTACCCAGCCGGACGATGTCCTGAAAATCCCCGGGAAAGGGATGCCGAGTCTCAGGGAATATCGCCGCCGGGGAAGCCTTTATGCCCGGATACTGGTCAAGATCCCCCGGAAGCTGAACACGCGGCAGAGGGAATTGCTGGAGGCCTACGCCGCCACCGAGGGAGCGGGGTCCGGCCGGAAGAAAAAAAAGGGGTTTCTGAAAAGACGGAAATAACCGCAGGGCCGGCGGATACCGGGATTTACATCGTCCGGGCGGAATGTTATAAGAAAAGGCCATCGATTTTCACCCGACAGGAGCTGTTGGATACGTCATGCTGGACAAAAAACAACAGGAATATTTCAGGACCCTCCTGAAAAAACGGCTGGACGATTTACTGGCGGAGGCCAACAAGACCGTCACGGGAATGACGGGCCAGGGCGAAAATTTTCCCGATCCCACGGACAGGGCATCGCTGGAATCGGACCGCAATTTCATGCTGCGGATCCGGGACCGGGAACGGAAATTGATTACGAAGATCAAGGAAGCCCTGGACCGGATCGAAAACGGGACATTCGGCATCTGCGATGCCTGCGGGGAAGACATTTCACAGGAGAGGCTGAAGGCCCGCCCCGTCACGACCCTGTGCATCGACTGCAAGAAAAAACAGGAGATGGAGGAAAAGGTCAAAGGGGTATGACCCGTCGCCCGATCCGAACCCTCCTGGCCCCGTGTCAGTCATCCGGAAACCCGCGGCGACACGATCCGCACATCCCGCCTCCGGGCGGCCTGCGGCCGTCTCCCGCTGAACGCCCCGGCCGCCGGGACAGAGCGGCCGCTCCAGCCCTCCCGGGAACCTACCTCCACCTTCAAGGGATCTCCACCCTCTAAAGACTTATCCGCCTTACCCCGGCGCCGGTGAGCGGGGCCCGGGACAGATACGCATATGCCGGAATCCGGATCTGAAAACATGAGCGAAGAGATCATCACCACCCATCTCAATGCCGACTTCGACGCCCTGGCGTCCATGATCGCGGCGAAAAAGCTGTATCCCCGCGCCACCCTCGTGTTTCCGGGCTCGCAGGAGAAAAACCTCCGCAACTTCTTTCTCTACTCCACCTCGTACATCTTCAATTTCGCCAAGATGAAGCAGATCGACTTCGACGCCGTCAGGCGCCTGATCCTGGTGGATACCCGGCAGAAAAGCCGGATCGGAAAATTCGCCCGCCTGATCGGAAAGGCGGGTGTTGAAGTCCATATTTACGACCACCATCCCGACTCCGAGGATGACGTGCACGGCGATCTGGAGGTCATCGAAAAACTCGGCTCCAACACGGCGCTCCTCACACGCCTGCTCAGGGAAAAGGGGATTCCGGTCACCCCGGACGAGGCCACCATCATGTGCCTGGGCATCCACGAGGACACCGGATCGTTCACGTTTTCATCCACCACCCCCGAAGACCATGAGGCCGCCGCATGGCTGACCCGCCGGGGTGCCAGCCAGAACATTATCGCCGACATGCTGACGCGGGAAATGACGGCCGAGCAGGTCTGGCTCCTGAACGATCTCACCCGGGCCGCAACGACCCATGTCATCAACGGCGTGGAAGTGGTGATCAGCAAGGTGGTGCGGGACGACTATATCGGGGACTTCGCCGTCCTGGTGCACAAGCTCATGGAAATGGAGAACCTGGCCGTTGTCTTCGCCATGGCCCAGATGGAAAACCGGGTTTACCTGGTGGCGCGGAGCCGGATAAAGGACGTCAACGTGGCCGAGATCGCCGTTGCACTGGGCGGCGGAGGCCATCCCCAGGCCGCGTCCGCCACCATAAAAAACAAGACCCTGACCCAGGTGGAACGGTCTCTCCAGGCCCTCCTGCGCAACCGCATCAACCCGGCCCGGACCGCTCAGGACATGATGTCCTCGCCGGTCATCCATATCCCGCCCGGCGAAACGGTGAAGCACGCCGCGGACCTCATGACCCGTTACAACATCAACGTCCTCCTGGTCCTGGACGAAGGCGGGAAGCTGCGCGGATACATCACGCGCCAGGTGGTTGAAAAAGCGGTTTTTTTTGAACTTGAAGACCTGAAGGTAAGCGATTACATGAACATTGAATTCGCCACCATCCGGCCGGACGCCCCGCTCAGGGAAGTACAGGAACTGATCATCCGGAACAAGTTGCGGGTCCTTCCGGTGGTGGCGGACGGCCGGGTGCGGGGAGTGATCACGCGCACGGACCTGCTCAACATCCTGGTGGGGGAACCGTTGATCCCCGAAGCGCTCCACGATTCCAGGAACGCCTCCCGCTTTATCCGGAAAAAAAACATGGCCGGCCTGCTGAAGGAGCGGTTTCCCCGGAAGATCATCCGGTTGATGAAGGACATCGGGCAGGTGGCCGACGCCCTGGGATACAGCGCCTACCTGGTGGGCGGGCTGGTCCGGGATGTCCTCTTAAAACGCGAAAACCTGGACATGGACATCGTCATCGAAGGAGACGGGATCCGGTTCTCCCGGGAATTCGCGAGACGGTTCGGGGCCCGGGTGAAAAGCCACCGAAAGTTTGAAACCGCGGTCCTCATCTTCCCGGACGGTTACAAGGTGGATGTGGCCACGGCGCGCATGGAATATTACGAGTCGCCCGGCGCCCTGCCCGTGGTGGAGAGCAGTTCGCTGAAGCTGGACCTCTACCGGCGCGATTTTACCATCAACACCCTTGCCATCAAGCTGAACAAGCGGCATTACGGAACGCTGATCGATTATTTCGGGGGCCAGAAGGATCTCAAGGAAAAGGTGCTGCGGGTCCTGCACAACCTCAGTTTTGTCGAGGATCCCACGCGCGTGTTCCGCGCCGTTCGGTTTGAACAGCGGTTCGGATTCAAGATCGGACGGTTGACCCTTTCCCTGATCAAAAACGCGGTGAAGATCAACTGTTTCAAGGACCTGAGCGGCCGCCGCCTCTTCCTGGAACTCCGGCTCATACTGGAAGAACAGGACCCCGTGGCCGCCATCGAACGGATGGCCGAACTGGATCTGCTCCAGTTCATATCCCCCGGGATCCGCCTGACCCGGGAATCCAGGCGCCTGCTGAACGAAATCAAGAAGGTGACGGACTGGTACGGACTCCTCTACCTGGAAGAACCGCTGGAGGCCTGGCGGGTCTACTGGCTCGGTCTCACCGCGGCGATGGACGGCCCCGGGCTGCGGCGCCTGGCCGGGAAGATGGGAATGCAGGACCGGCGCAGCCGAAGCATGGTCTCCCAGAGGGGAAATGAAAAGGAGCTCATGGACCGGCTGTTCCGGTTTGACGGCGGCAACTATCAACTCTATACTTTGCTGGCCCCTTATGATACAGAGACGTTGCTCTATTTCATGGCAAAAGCCGGCAACGAGAAGACGAAACGTCTTATCTCCAGCTATTTCACAAAATTAAAAGGAATAAGGCCCCAACTGACAGGGAAGGATCTGATCGCGCTGGGCCTGACGCCGGGCCCGCAATTCAAGGAGATCTTTGAACGGCTTCTGGAGGCGCGCCTTGGAAACCGGCTCAAGACAAAACAGGATGAGATCCGGTTCGTGAGGGACGCATTCATGAATCCGTAGACCTTCCTGCAGGATTCGCCTGCCGGGGCGCCTGTTCCCCACGGGATCGGGCCGTTCCGGACATGGATGCGCGGCGGACCGGGCCTTCGGAAGAGAAGAGGAGAAGTTTTCATCACCATGGCAAAAAAGAGGATCGTCAGCGGAATGCGGCCCACGGGAAGGCTGCACCTGGGACACCTGCACGGTGCCCTGCTCAACTGGAAAAGGCTTCAGGACGAATACGAGTGTTTTTACTTTATCGCGGACTGGCACGCCCTGACCAGCGAGTACGCCCACCCGGAAATCATCCGGGAGAGCACTTATGAAATCCTGATGGACTGGATGTCCATGGGCCTCGACCCGGAGGTCTCCACCTTTTTCATCCAGTCCCATGTGAAGGAACACGCGGAGCTTCACGTGATCTTCTCCATGATCACCCCCCTCCCCTGGCTGGAGCGGAACCCCACCTACAAGGAACAGCTCAAGGAACTCACCCAGAAGGACGTGTATACTTACGGATTCCTGGGATACCCGGTGCTCCAGGCCGGGGACATCACCATGTACAAGGCCAACGGCGTCCCCGTGGGGGAGGACCAGGCCCCGCACGTGGAATTGACGCGGGAAATCGCCCGGCGCTTCAACTACCTCTATGGCGAGGTGTTTCCGGTCCCGGACGTCCTCCTGACACCCACGTCGAAACTCCTCGGGATCGATCGCCGGAAGATGAGCAAGAGCTACGGCAATGCCATATACCTGACGGACACGGATTCGGAAATCGAGGAGAAGGTCGGCCGCATGATCACCGATCCCCAGCGGGCCCGGAAAACCGATCCCGGCGATCCCGGTATCTGCAACGTCTTTTCCTTTCACGAGATATATTCCGATCCCGCCACGGTGAAAGAGATCGATGAAAACTGCCGCAAGGCGGGGATCGGCTGCGTGGCCTGCAAGAAGATGATGGCCCAGGGGCTGAAAAAGGGGCTTGCGCCCATAAGAGAGAAACGGAAGGAACTGGAAGCCGACATGAAAAAGGTCAGGGAAATCGCGGAGGACGGCAATACGCGGGCCCGGGCCATCGCCCGGGAGACCATGGAACAGGTGCGCGAGGCCGTGAAAATCTGACGCATGGACTATGAAGTCAAACTGGAGATATTCGAAGGGCCCCTGGACCTCCTGCTCCACCTCATCCACAAGAACGAGGTGGATATCTTCGATATCCCCATCGCCGCCATCACGGATCAGTACCTGGCATACCTCGACCTCATGAAGGCCCTGAACATCAACCTGGCCGGCGATTTCCTCGTCATGGCCGCGACCCTGATCCACATCAAGTCAAAGATGCTCCTCCCCCGGCGGGAGGAGGAGGAAGAAGACCCCCGCGTGGAGATCACGCGGCCCCTTTTGGAGTACATGCGGTTCAGGGAGGCCGCCGGCGACCTTTCCCGGAGGGACATCCTGGAACGGGATGTGTTTGCGCGCCGGCCGTCGCCGGAGTTATGGGAGGAGGCGAAGGAGGCGGCGGTTGTGCCGGATGTCAACCTCTTCCAGTTGATGGATGCGTTCAAACGGATCATGGACCGCGAGCATCCCGCCACCCAGCTGACCCTCAGGCTCGAGCAGTGGTCCGTGAAAGAAAAGATGGAGGACCTCATCGGCCACCTCAAGACCAGGGGGGCCGTCTTTTTCAAAGAAATTTTCGACGGGAGCCGGACGGTTTCGGAATTCGTTGTGACCTTCCTGGCCCTCCTGGAACTGGTTCACATGGGTCTCGTTAAATTATTCCAGGCCTCTCCCGACAGCGATATCCGCCTGCTTCCCTCTTTCAACAAAACCGGAGAAGACGACAATGGGAACACCCTCCCGATCCCTGGAATTGATCATTGAGGCCCTGCTTTTCGCCTCGGACAGGCCCATCAGCGAGCGGGATATCGCCTCCTGGCTCCAGGATGCCCGCCTCCCGGAGATACGGGCGGCCCTGGCCCGCCTGAAAGACCGCTACGAGGAGATGAACCGGAGCTTCACGCTCCGGGAAGTGGGCCGGGGATTCCAGTTCAGGACGCGGCCCGAGTACGCGCCCTATGTCCTTACCATGTTCAAGGCATCCCCTTCCCGCCTCTCCCGGGCCGCGCTGGAAACTCTGGCTATCGTGGCCTACAAGCAACCGGTCCTGAGGCAGGAAATCGAACGGCTGAGAGGCGTGGACGTCGGCGGGATCCTGCGCTCCCTCATGGAAAAGGGCCTTGTAAAAATCATGGGCCGGAAGAACCTCCCCGGCAGGCCGCTCATCTACGGCACCACCCGGAAATTCCTTGAGGTGTTCGACCTCAAGGACCTGGATTCACTTCCCAGGTTGAAGGAAATCAGCGAGCTTGGATCCGATGAGGAACAGGGAACACCCACGAAAACGGAGACCCGCCCGGCGGGTGAAGAACCGGATCCGGAAACCGGAGAACAGGGGCCGGCAGAAGGAGGGGCCGCCCCCGGCACCCCCTCCCTCGTCCCCCCTGCCGGTCCATAAGGAGATGCGTCTGAACCGGATCCTCTCTCTGGCGGGGCTGACATCGCGCCGCAGGGCGGACCAGTGGATCGAAGCGGGAAGGGTCGCGGTCAACGGGCGGAAGGTCACCACTCCCGGGACCCGCGCCTTCTGGGGCCGGGACGCCATCCTGGTGGACGGCAGGCCCGTTCCCGCTCCCTCGGCCCGGACTTACCTTGTCCTTAACAAGCCCTTCGGATACGTCTCTTCCCTCAGGGACCCGGAAGGACGACCGGTGATCACCGATCTCCTGAAAGACGTCCCCCAGCGGGTCTATCCGGTGGGACGGCTCGACTTCGATTCCCTCGGTCTCCTGCTCCTCACCAATGACGGCGAATGGGCCCACCGGCTGGCCCATCCCCGCTACCGCGTTCCCAGGACCTACAAGGCCACCGTGGCCGGAGACATCACGGACGAGGCCCTGGGCCGCCTGGAGCGGGGCGTTGACCTGGAGGACGGGTTCAGCGGACCGTCCCGAATCGCCCTTGTCTCCAGGACCTCCCGCCAGAGTATCGTCCGGATCACCATCACCCGGGGCCGCACGCGCCTGGTCCGGCGAATGTTCGAGGCGGCGGGGTACCGCGTGGTTCACCTCATACGGATCGGCTTCGGCAGCCTCAGCCTGGGGAATCTCAGGGTGGGCGCCTACCGGCACCTTGAAACGGAGGAAATCGCCTCGCTGAAAAAATTGGTGGGAATGAGATAATTTTTTGTTTACAAATCCTGCGCAGGTGGTATATCAATAATCACGAATCGGGCGGTTAACTCAGCGGGAGAGTGCCATCCTCACACGGTGGAAGTCGGGGGTTCAAATCCCCCACCGCCCACCACTTGAAGACATAAGGGATTCCGAGATCATCGGAATCCCTTTTTTATCTCTTCCCTGCCGGGGCGATAATAGAATCGATAATGGATAGGTATTGGAAATGCTCATGCCCATGGTCTGTGCGATATCGCGCATGGAAATCCCCATGAAACCTTTTTCGGCAAAAAGCCTGGTCGCGACATGGATAAGCCTGTCTTTGCTTGCATTGGAAACGGCTCCCCGGCCCTTCGCATCACCCGGAAACGCCCCGGATCATTAAGGTCATTGATCATTGACAAAATTTCTTCGATTTTTATACGATAACTTTATTAAATGTTTTACCTGGATTTTGCAAGCGTCGAGTTTGCCGAAGACCTGCCTGCAGCAGGCAGGTG
>CAZCVB010000004.1:0-25797 GCA_964501805.1 uncultured Desulfobacteraceae bacterium
CCACTGCCGGGTATATGCCCAGTTCGGCGATCGGCCGGGCCAGCACCACGGTCCCGTCGAGATGGGCGAAAGTCGTGGCAGGCGCCGGGTCCGTAAGGTCGTCCGCCGGCACGTACACGCACTGGACCGAGGTGATGGAACCCTTGGTGGTGGAGGTAATCCGTTCCTGGAGTTCGCCCAGGTCCGTTCCCAGCGTAGGCTGGTATCCCACGGCCGAGGGGATCCGCCCCAGAAGCGCGGAAACCTCGGATCCAGCCTGGGTGAAACGAAAGATGTTGTCGATGAAGAGAAGGACGTCCTGGCCTTTTTCATCCCGGTAGTATTCCGCCGCGGTCAGGGCCGACAGCGCCACCCGCGCCCGGGCGCCCGGCGGTTCCGTCATCTGCCCGTAAATCAGGGCCGCCTTGGGAAGAACGCCCGATTCTTTCATCTCCAGGTAGAGGTCATTCCCCTCGCGGGTCCTTTCCCCGACGCCGGCGAACACGCTGATTCCCCCGTGCTGCATGGCGATATTGTGAATCATCTCCATCATGACAACGGTCTTTCCCACACCGGCGCCGCCGAACATCCCCATCTTTCCGCCACGGGGAAACGGCACCAGCAGATCGATCACCTTGACACCGGTTTCAAGGACGTTGACCGTGGTATCCTGATCCTCAAAGGCGGGCGCGTGCCGATGGATGGGATAAAATTCGGTGGCATTGACCGGTCCCAGGCCGTCCACGGGTTTTCCCACCACATTCAACACCCGTCCCAGACCGGGCTCTCCAACCGGCATCTGGATCGGCTTTCCCGTGTTCTTGGCCTTCATCCCGCGCACAAGCCCGTCGGTCACGTCCATGGCAATGCACCGGACCACGTTGTCCCCCAGGTGCTGGGCCACTTCCACGACGAGGTTGTCCTCGGTATCGTCAATGGTGGGGTTTGTGATCAGAAGAGCCGTAAGGATTGAAGGAAGTTCACCATCCGGGAACTCCACGTCGACAACCGGACCTATGACCTGAATTATTTTGCCCTCGTTCATCGTTGGATTCAGACCTCCTTTGATTGACGGCCTCGCAAAGAGTCCTTCTTTTCGGTTGACCGCCGCGCCCGTAAAGGACCGGGGAAATCCGTCCTGAAACGGCCGTTCATCAGGCCGTCCCGGCTGAAACTCATCGACGTCGCCGTCCTGTTTACGGCTTTCACCAAAACCGCTTTATTTACGTCTACAGCCTCCCGAAATTCGTTCCCATGACGGTCCCCGGCCGGAGCCGCCGGCTTATTCTTCCCGGTCGCAACAAAAGAAAGGCACGCTTATCCCCTCAACGCCTCGGCCCCGCCGACAATGTCCATCAACTCGGCCGTAATCGCCGCCTGCCGGGCCTTGTTGTATACCAGCGTAAGGGTATCGATCATCTCGTTACAGTTTTTCGAGGCATTGTCCATCGCGGCCATGCGCGCCGCGTGTTCGCTGGTTTCGCTCTGCAGAAAGGCGTTCATTATCTGAACACTGATGTGCTTGGGTAAAAGTTCGATCAACAGGCGCTCGGGATCGGGTTCACAAAGGTAGTCGCCGACGACGGATTCTCCTTCCCCGTGCTGCGGCGGTTCCACGGGGATGAGTTTCACAAGGGTCGGCACCTGTTTCGCCATGCCCGCGAAATGGCTGTAAAGCATATACACTGCATCCACTTCGTCCGCCAGGTAGCGGTCGATGAACCCGCTGGTCATCCGGTTGATGAACCCGATATCGGCCTTCCCGTATACGTTCACGTGACTTTCGGTCACTGTAAAATTCCGGCGCCTGAAATAGTCCCGGCCTTTTTTCCCGACAAGGGTCAGGCTGCATGTCACGCCCGATGCCTCCTGCTCCCCGGCCCATTTCTCCGCCCTGCTGATCAGGTTCATGTTGAAGCTGCCGCAAAGACCGCGGTCGCCGGAAAAGTGGAGCAGTTCCACCCGGCGGATTTTCTCTTTTTTTACCAGCAGCGGGTGGACGTCGGGTTCAACCCCGCTCGCCAGGTTCCCGAGCACTTCGGAAAACTTGGTCGCATACGGTTCGAATTGTTCCATCCGCGTCTGAACGCCGCGCAGCTTTGCCGCCGCCACCATGTTCATGGCGCGGGTGATCTGCCGGGTCTTTTTGACCGCCCCGATTTTTCTCAGGATATCTTTTAAGGTCGCCATCGATTCTTCTCTCTGTCCTTGCGTTTCCGGCGTTCAGGGCCGGGCATCAGGCGGAAGGCTGAAACATCCCCTTGAATTCATCAAGGGCCTTTTTCATCTTTTCCTCCAGTTCATCGCTGATGTCGCTGGTTTCCTTGATCTCGTCGAGGATATCGGAATGCTTGCTCGCCATGAATTCGAGCATCTGCTTTTCATAGGCGGCGACGGCCTCCTCCGGCCATTCATCCAGATACCCATGGGCCCCGGCGAACAGGATCGCCACCTCCTTCTCCGCCGACATGGGCTGGTACTGGGGCTGCTTCAGGACTTCCACCAGCCGCCGGCCGCGGTTGAGCTGCTGCTGCGTCGCCTTGTCCAGGTCGCTTCCGAACTGGGCGAATGCCTCCAGTTCCCTGAACTGGGCCATGTCCAGACGCAGGGTCCCGGCCACCTTTTTCATGGCCTTGGTCTGGGCCGCGCCCCCTACCCGGGAAACCGAGAGCCCAACGTTGATGGCCGGCCGGACACCCGAGAAGAAAAGGGAGGGTTCCAGGTAGACCTGTCCGTCGGTAATGGAGATCACGTTGGTGGGGATATAGGCGGACACGTCGCCCGCCTGGGTCTCGATAATGGGGAGGGCCGTGAGGGAGCCGGCCCCCAGCTCGTCGTTGAGCTTGGCCGCCCGCTCCAGCAGGCGGGAATGATTGTAAAAGATATCGCCGGGGAAGGCCTCCCGTCCGGGCGGCCGCCTCAGAAGCAGGGAAACCTGCCGGTACGCGGCGGCCTGCTTGGAAAGATCGTCGTAGATGATGAGGGCGTGTTTTCCCTGATCGCGATAGTATTCTCCGATGGCGCACCCCGAATAAGGCGCGATAAACTGCTGGGTCGCCGGGTCGCTGGCGCAGGCCGCCACCACGGTCGTATACTCCATGGCCCCCTGCTGCTCAAGGACATGCACCACCTGGGCCACGGTGGATTTTTTCTGTCCCACCGCCACGTAGATGCAGTAGATGTCGGTATTTTTCTGGTTGATGATCGCGTCCACGCAGATGGCCGTCTTGCCGATCTGCCGGTCCCCGATGATCAGCTCACGCTGTCCGCGCCCGATGGGGGTCATGGCGTCAATGGACTTGATGCCGGTGTACATCGGCTCGTTCACCGGCTGCCGCGCAATGACGCCGGGGGCCACCATCTCAACACGCCGGAACTCTTTGGCCTCTATGGGACCCTTCCCGTCGATCGGCTGACCCACGGCATCGATGACCCGGCCCAGGACCGCCTCGCCCACCGGGACCTGCGCGATCCTCCCGGTCCTTTTAACCGTATCGCCCTCCTTGATCTGGGAGTCGTCCCCCATGATGGCCACGCCCACATTGTCCTCTTCCAGGTTGAGGCACAGGCCGTAGATATTTCCTGGAAACTCGACCATTTCCATGGCCATGGCCTTTTCAATCCCATAAACCCGAGCAATCCCGTCACCAACGGACAGCACCGTTCCGGTCTCGCTCACCTCCACCTTTTTCTCGTAATCCTTTATCTGGTCACGGATTACCTGACTGATCTCTTCTGCTCTGATCTCCATTAGTTGTATCCACCCCTCTTTAATGATTCTCGCAACCCCTCTATCTGGGCCTTGATACTCCCGTCCAGTACCAGGTCGCCTATTTTCACGACGAGCCCCCCGATGAGGGACGCATCTTCCACCACTTCCGTCCTGACGTCCTTGGAGGTCAGGTCCTTCAGGGCCGTTTCCAGCCGGCTCAATGCCTCCGGCTTCAAGGGCCTGGCCGTTATGATGTTCGCACGGGTGATATTGGAAAGCGCATCGGTCAGTTTCGAATAATAATCCGCAATTTCAAAGATGCCGCCGATCCGGTTCTTGTCCAGGAGGAGCCGCAGGAAATTCTGCACAGTGACCGGAAAGGCGGCCTTTTCCAGGACCGTGTCCAGGACCTTTTTTCGGTCCTCTACGGAAAACAGCCGATTGGAAATTACCTGGAAAAAATCCGGGTTTGCCGCACAAAACGTGCTGAATTCATATAGATTTTCTCCATATGCCGCGTATCGGCCGTCTTCCTGCCCCAGACTCAACAGCGCCTTGGCGTATCTCTTGGAAATCTTCGACCCAATCAATGTAATTTCTCCACTTTTTGTATGAATTCATCGACCAGATGGTCCTGATCGCTGTCCCGGATCCCGGCGGCGATCAGCTCCTGGGCCTTCAGGGCGGCCGCATCCACCACCTCCCGCATCAACCGGTCCCGCGCCGCCTTCATCTCCCGCTCAATGGCCTGGGTCGCCTGCTCCAGGATCTGCCGCGCGCGCTCCCGGGCATCGGAAATGATCCGTTCCTTTTCGGCCTCGCCGTCCGCCCGGAACTGTTCGATCATCTCCCGCTTTTTTTCCTCGAATTCCTTCAATTTCCGCTCGAGTTCCTCAAAACGCCGGCGGGTGGCGTCCTTTTCGGCGTTCAGGCCCTCGAATCTTTTCTTTATTTCCTCTATCCTGGACCTGAAGAATCCCGCCACGTCGGTCTTTTTGATCACCACCACCAGGACGATGACCATGAGGGCGAAATTGATGACCCTTTTGAGAAGATCGAACATCTGTCCGTTTGCGTGCTCCGCCGCGTGCTCCCCTCCTCCCGAGGCGAACGCAACGCCGCAAAGAAGAAGCAGGGTGACCAGCGCGCCCCCCATGAGAAGCAGTCCGTTCCTCCTGTCGCCGTTCAACATCCTCATCAAACGCTCCTCCCCAGTATCTTCTCGGCTACCTCCCTGGAAAACTGCGAGATCTGATCCTCCAGGGCCTTTCGCACATCCGACATCTTCCGTTCCACCTCGGACCTGGCCTGATCCAGCTTTTTTTCCACGGCGGCGCCGGCCTCCGCCAGCACGGCCTTTTCCTCTGCCAGGCCCTCCTTCCTGAGCATCTCCTTTTCCGCGAAACCCTCCCTGCGGGCCTGGACCATGCTCTCCTCGATGCGGGCCTCGTTCTCCCGGGCACGCGACTGATAAGACGCCACCGCCTGCTCAAGGGAATCCAGTTCCTCTTTCCTGCTGACGAGGATCTTGCGGATCGGCTTGTAAAGAAAAATATTGAGTAAAAAAAGGAGGATGAGGAAGTTGACCATCTGGATGAAAAGGGTGTAGTTGATCTCTAACATGATGCGTCAGTCCTTGTCTCCGGTTTTCCGAGACCGGCTGAAGACACACGCGCCCGCCGCCCCGGTCCGTTTCGGGTCGGCGGAAAGCGGTGCATCCCCAGCGTCCCGCCTGTTTAAAAGCATATACTCAGCACCCATCCATACATGGCCGATTTTCACAATTCCGGCGTCAGGCTCAAATTTTAATCCCCGAAATACGCCGATGTATTCCTGCGGTCAAAATTTTCGCCTTCCTTGAGCTTGTACAAATTTTCTCATTTATGGATAGAGCACGATTTACGAAGGAAGGTAACGCCTTTTACCCAAAAAAAGATACCTTGTCAACTATTTTTGCCTTAAAAGAAACAGCGATCCCTGTTACGCGCCGGGGCTACTTCTGCAGCAGCGCTACCTTTTTATCCGCCTCTCCATCCGGGTTTTTCATCCGGCAGGTCCCTTCAAAAACGACCCCTTCGTCGATGGTAACAATCGGGGCCTGGATATTTCCAAATACCTCCCCCGGCGCATGGATTTCGATCCTGTCCGTCGCGGCCAGATCGCCGCGGACGCGCCCGCTGACGATGACGTGGCCCGCCCGGATCTCCGCCTCCACTCTCGCCGTCTCCCCGACGATGAGGGTCCCCTCGGTCAGGATTTCACCCTTGAACCGTCCGTCGATGCGCACCGCCCCGGCAAAAGAGAGCTTGCCTTCGAATTCGGTTTCCTTCCCCAGAAAAGCGTTCATCCGGTCATTGGTCTTTTTCATGTCGGGCACCCTTTCATCGCTGACGGTAGCATGGCCATAGCACATTATTTTTCATTTTGCAAGAAAAATCACAAGAAAATCAATCGGCATAAACGAGGTATGTTTTATTGTAATTGCCCAATAAATAGAAGCGCCTTTCCGACCCGCTGCCGCATGTGGGTGATGCGGCCGTTTCCCCGCGCCGGGTCCCGGTGGTCGGACCCGTCCCGCGCCATGCGCGGCGGAATCCCGATCCGCATCAGGAAGGATCCGAAGCGGCCGCCCCCCTGTCCTCCATGGCGATGACCCAGCCGACGATTTCAGTCTTTTTGCGCGTGAACAGCGAGACATTGACAAAGATTTTTCTTGACTGGAGGGAAACGGGGAAACCGGCCTTTTTGCGTTTCCGGTCATGAACCACCTGTTTCAGGGCATCGATCAGACGGGCCTTCTCCGTCTTCGGGAAAACAGCGGTCACCGGCCGGCACAGCACCTCTTCGATGGGCCGCCCCAGCATGTCCAGCGCCGTCGTGTTCGTGTTGATCACCCGCGCGTCCCTGTCCACGACCATGACCCCCGCGGCGAGGCTGTCGAGTATGGCACGGTGGAACTCGACGATCTCCATCAGTTCCATGGTCGCGCGCCTCGGATAAAGCCGGCCCGGTTCCAGGACCCGCTGGTCTCCCGGGACAGGCGAGGGCTGCGACTCGATCTCGTCGATCAGGGCGTTGATCTGTTCCGTCATCTTGTCCATGGGGCCCTTGGCCACATAGTAATCGGCGCCCATCTCCGAAATCTCGTCCATCTGCTCGATAATGGTCCCGGAAACGGCGATAATGGGGAAGACGGCCTCGGGATACTTGGCCCGGATGAGCCGGATCAGCTGTGGCCCGTCTATTTTCGGCATCAGGATATCCGCAAAAAGAAGATCAACGGAATCCTCCTGGTCAAGGGCCGAGACGGCTTCCTTCCCATCGTAGGCCTTCAGGACCTGGTACCCCCTCTTTTCAAGGAGATCGGAAAGAAATTCGACAAAAAAGAAATCATTGTCCACCACCATCGCTTTTTTTGACATTGTCCCCACCCCGGATAGATTTGGTGATATTGCCCATCCGCAAGCTGCGGCGGGAGGGTCGCCCTCCGCCGGCGTCACACCGCTTTTGGCACCGCCGGGCGGCATCCGGAACCGCAGGGCCCGCCGCTACTCGATACAGACCCGCCGAATTTCCTTGATGTCGGTAATCCCCTGGAAAACCTTCTGAATGCCGTCCTGCTTCAACGTGGTCATGCCTTCCTTTTCCGCCTGCCGGAACAGTTCCCCGGATTCCGCCTGTTTCTTGATGAGGGCCTTTACCGCGGGCGTCCCCTGCATCAATTCGTGGATCCCGAGACGCCCCTTGTACCCGGATCCCGAACATGCCTCGCAGCCGGCCGCGCGATAGAGCGTCAGGTCGGAGGAATAGGTAATGCCCGTCGAGGCGAACGCCGCCGCCCCGTACTCATGGACGATCTCATCGAATTCATCCTTTGAAGGATGAAAGGCCTCCCGGCACTCGGGGCACAGGCGCCGAACCAGCCTCTGGGCCAGCACGCCGAGAAACGCATCGGAAAAATTGAGGGGATTCAGGCCCATGTCCAGGAGCCGGGTCACGGTCTCGGGCGCGCTGTTGGTATGCAGTGTGGAAAGCACCAGGTGGCCGGTCAGGGAGGCCTCCACGGCGGTGGATGCGGTCTCGTGATCCCGCATTTCGCCGATCATGATGATATCCGGATCCAGGCGAAGAAACGCCCGCATGACCCTGGCGAAATCGAGTCCGATCTTGGGCTTGACCTCCACCTGTCTCAAACCGGCCTGGGTGATCTCCACCGGGTCTTCCGCCGTCCATATCTTGACCCCGGGCTGATTGATATATCCGAGGGCCGAATGAAGCGTGGTGGTTTTTCCGGAACCGGTGGGACCCACCACCAGGATCAGGCCGTAGGGCTGGGTGATGATCTGCTTCAGGATCCGGAGGTTCCGCTCGGTCAGGCCCATGTCGTCCAGTTTCATGGCCCCGGCCTTGGCGAGGATCCTCAGGACCGCATCCTCGAACCCGCCGGTGGTCGGCATGGTGGCCACCCGCAGTTCGAATGTCGGGATCCCCTTCCGCTTGAACTTGATCTTCCCGTCCTGCGGCAGGCGTCTTTCCGCGATATCCAGACCGGCCATGATTTTAAGCCTGGAGAGGATTCCCCTGGACAGGGAATTGGGGACCTGGGCGTACTCCTGGCAGACCCCGTCCATCCGGAAACGAATGCTGGTCGCCCGGGTGACGGGCGAGGGTTCGATATGGATATCGGACACGTTTTTCCGATAGGCCGTTACCAGCACCTGATCCACCAGCTTGACCACCTCCCCCGCGGATTCGTCGAATTCCTCCTCGTGCTCCTCGGGTTCCTCCTCTTCCTCGAAAGAGATATCCGGAATCATGTCCAGTTCCTGGATCATGTTTTCGGCGGTCTCCTCGTGGCGCCTGTCGAAAAAATAAGAGATGTACTGGTGAATGTCTTCCCTGATCCCGACGAAAAGAAGGATCTTCCGGGTGGTCATGAGGCCCCGGATCTGGTCGGTTTTCCTCAGGTCCCTGGGGTCGTCCACCAGGATTTCCACGCCGTCTTTCCCCCAGCTCAGGGGGACCCACACGTCGTGCATCAGGAAGGATTTTTTCAGGCTTCCCAGGAGTTCGACCGGGATGGGCAGGTCGGGATCGAATTCCCTGAAAGGACAGCCGTAAAACGCGGAAAGGGACTTTCCCACCTCCGCCTTCTTGATCTTGAAATGATCGATCAGAACGAATTCCACGCTCTTGCGGGTCCGCTTTGATATCGCCAGGGCCTCCTGAAGCTGGGCGGCGGTGACGAGTCCCTTCTCCAGGAGATGGTCATACCGGGAACCGGGGGAGAGGCGGGCCTTCAGGGAACGGAGTTTTTCCTTGATTACGCTGTTTTTCGGGTCCATCTCCAGGGCACCGCGACACAGATCGATTGCCAGGTCCCCGTGTCCCCTTTTCTCCATTTCCAGCGCCGTGCAGAACCTGATGCGGGCGCCGTCGGTCCCGGAAATCCGATTTTCATTGAGGAATTTCTCTAACTCCTCCACGACCCTGCGGGGGGGGTCGATCTTCAGCGCACAGGCGACGATCTCGGGGACGACCTTGTCGGGGGGACAATTCAGGCGGAACAGTTTCTGGTATTCGGCCACGGCCTCCTTCAGCAGCCCGAGTTCCTTCAGGGCGGAGGCGCTTTCCAGGATCTCCGGGACCGTTCCCCGGGCGGAAAGGGTCTTCCTGAGGATGGTGAGGTCTTTTGCGCCGATCTTCCGTACGGTTTCCCGGTCACGGTTGGAGATTTCCTCCCGGATCTCCGCGATCCGCCGGGTAAGGGTCTCCCTGTCGGCGGAGGCGCCATCCGTAAGACCGGAAGCCAGGGACTCGTAGAGATCAAGGGCCTCTTTCAGCAGCCCCATGGAACGGTACAGGTCCGCCTCCCTCATTTTGGCCCGGATGTCCATCCCTTCTTGAACCTCAGATCCTTTCGCATCGGATGACACGTCCCGCCACGGGAACCCACCTTCCATCGGCAGGGGCCTGCAGGATACCGCCTCAAACGGACGGCGCGATCATTCCCGAGGAACCTTTCTCCTGCCCGCCGGCATTCACCCGTTGACAAGACGGACAAGCGTGGTATCCGGAAAATAATCGATGATGTTGAGGCAGCCGTAATCCTGCTGCAGGTTGAAGATCCTGGCCGGATCCAGCCCCAGGGCCTCGCAGAGGATCACACGGTTCACGGCGCCGTGCCCGACGATGGCGATGTCGTTCCCCTCCTGCTCTTTCAGGATGCGATTGTAACACGTCATCACCCGTTCGAACAGATCCCGGACCGATTCACCGCCCCCCGGACTCCGGAAGTTGACGATATCGGCCCGGCGCTGTTCCAGTTCCCGGGGGAACCGTTCACCGACCTCGGACAGGGTCAGCCCTTCCCATGCCCCGAAATACATCTCCCGTAATTCCGGCAGCAGGCGGACCGGCACGTCATGATAACGCGCGATCTGACGCGCGCCCATGACCGCCCTTTGAAGATCGCTGGCGTAGATGGCCCCGATCTCCGCCAGGCGGAGGCGCTCGGCCGCCTGCTGCATCTGCAGGAGGCCGGTTTCCGTCAGGCGGACGTCGGTATGGCCGTATATGGGAAAATGTTCATATCCCTCGATCTGGCCGTGCCGGATGAGATAAACGCGGTTGAGACGCTTCATGTTTTCAATCATAATGGCTCCGAAAGCGACGTGTCAATGGATTTGGGGGAGACCGCCCGGCCGCGGGAAACGATCTCCGGGCCTGCCGCTGAAAAGGCGGAGGGCTTTTCTTCCCCTCGGTCCATGACCGTCCGGCCGGAACCCGGCACATTTGATCTTTAAGGAATCATCCAAATACGGTATAAGCGTCCTGAAGTGCGGGGCCGGCTTTGGCCCCGGGCATGAACGCGATCAATAAGGAAACGGGGGTCCCGCAATGACGCAGGAGCGGAAAAGCTGTTTCGGAATCCTGGACAGGGTTTTTCCTGTTGGGGCCGAGGGACTCCGGCAGGTTCCCGCGGCCTGCTTCGAATGCCCCGACCGGACCGCCTGTCTCCGGGCGGCCATGCAAACACGGGACGGCCTGATCCTGAGGGAAAGCATCCTGGAAAGATCCCCGGCCAAGGGGCTGGCGGGGCGGCTCCGCAGGTGGTCCGACAGGAAACGCCTCAGCGCCCTAAAAAAACAGCAGGAGAGAACAAAACCATGACCGTGGAAATCCGCTGCCCTTTCTGCCGGTTTTCCAAATCCGTACCAAGGGCCAGGATCCCGGAGGGCGTCCGCAGGGCCACCTGTCCCCGTTGCGGTCAGCGCTTCCCGTTCTCCCTGGAAGACACCGGAGAGATGCCGGATCCTGAAAACAGGGCCGCGCCCGGCGCTTCCGCCGGGGAGGAAAGCCCGGAGGAGAAGACCCGCCGAAGCGGTTCGCCGTGGGAGAACCGGTCCCGGCTGGGGCTCTGGCAGGGCATCTACCAGACCTTTCGTTCCGTGCTTTTCTCACCCGCCGCTTTTTTCAGCACCCTGGAACTTCACGGCGGGATCCGGGAACCCCTGGCCTTCGGGATCCTTTCCGGTTCCCTGGGAACCATGTCCGGCCTTTTCTGGCAGTTCCTGATATTTTCCGCGGTCCTGTTCACCTTCGGCGGCCCGCTCCTCGGACGGATCGGGGTGCACCTGGTGTTCCTGATGGTCCTGGTCTCGATCCCCGTCTTCGCGGCATTGAGCCTGTTCATCTCCAGCGGGATTCTCCACCCGGCCCTGCGGCTCGTGGGGAGCGGTAAAAACGGTTTTGAGGCGACTTTCCGTGTCGTCTCCTATTCCCACGCGGCCGGGATATGGAGCGTCATCCCTTTCGTCGGGGGGGGGATGGCCGGCGTCTGGCAGCTGGTCGTCCAGGTCATCGGGCTCCGGGAAGCCCACGAGACCACCTACCCCAGGGTCATCGCCGCATACCTCATCCCGGCGGTCCTTGTCCTGTGTTGTTTCGTGGCCGGGCTGATTTTCCTCTTTTCCTTCGGGAACGGGATGCGTCTTGACCGGCTGATGCCGCCCCGTTTCTGAGCGTGCGGTCATCCGCGGCCGGAATTTCCGGAAATCCGGGAAAGGATATATGGTGGAAGGCGTTTTTCGATGGATCTGGGATGAAACGGTCTTGCAGGGCCTTGTCGCCCGGTTCTCCATGCTCCTGCTCCTGGCCGCCATCGCGGTATGCATCGCCGCCCTGTCCAAGGGGGCCGACAGCCTCATCGACGGGGTGGTTCAACTGGCCCGGCGCACGCGGATTCCCGGAATCGTGATCGGCGCCACCGTGGTCTCACTCGGCACGACGGCACCGGAGGCGGTGGTATCGGTCATGGCGGCCTGGATGGGAAATCCCGGGCTGGCCCTGGGAAACGGGGTCGGTTCGATTATCGCGGACACGGGCCTCATCTTCGGGCTCACCTGCCTCCTGTCCCCCATGCCCGCAAACCGCTTCATCCTCAACCGGACCGGCTGGGTCCAGGCGGGCGCCGCAACCACACTGGTGGTCATTTCCCTCGCCATTGCCGGGCTCACCGCCGGCCCTCCCGTCCTCGGCCGGTGGGTGGGGTTTCTCTTCCTGGCCCTTCTCTGCGGGTACCTCTTCATGAGCTACCGGTGGGCCGCACAGGGCGCGGCCCTGGAAAAGGGGACGGGGGAAAAGAGTGAGGCGGCCGGGCTCCTGAAGTCATGGCTCATGGTCATCGGGGGCCTGGGCCTCGTGGTCATGGGCGCGCGGATCCTGGTCCCCTGCGCCGCGGAGGCGGCCCACCGCCTGGGGGTCCCGGATGACGTGATCGCGGCGACGCTGGTGGCCTTCGGCACCTCCCTTCCCGAACTCATGACCGCCGTTTCGGCCGTGCGCAAGGGGCACCCGGAGATCACCGTCGGGAACGTGGTGGGCGCGGATGTTCTCAACTGTCTTTTCGTTATCGGCGCCGCCGCCGCCGCAAGGCCCCTGGCCATCCCCGCCAATTTTTTTACGTTTCACTTTCCCGCCATGCTGATCATCCTCTATTCCTTCCGGTATTTCATTCACGTCAGCCGGGAGGGAAGATTCAGACGGGGGCAGGGGGCATGGCTTCTGGGCGTCTACCTGGTTTACATCATCCTCCAGTACACGCTCACCACCGGAACCGCAACCGGATAGACGAGAAAGGAACCCGGATATTGGATCCCGAACGGAAAATCGATTATGAAAACGTCCTGAACCCCGCCCAGATGGAGGCGGTGATGACCCTTGAAGGCCCCGTGCTGGTGATCGCCGGTGCCGGAAGCGGCAAGACCCGGACCCTGATCTACCGGGTGGCCCGCCTGGTGGAGACCGGTATCCCGCCCGAGTCGGTGCTCCTCCTCACCTTTACCCGGAAGGCGGCCCGGGAGATGCTGGAGCGGGCCGGCAACCTTTCCGATCCCCGGTGCCGTTTCGTGGCCGGGGGGACCTTTCACTCCCTTGCCCTCCGCGTGCTCCGGGTTCACGCCGACCGCGTGGGGTTTTCAAGCGGATTCACCATCCTGGACCGCTCGGACATGGAGGAGATCATCCGGTCGCTGGTCCCGGAGCTGAACCTCCCGAAGGGGGCGCCGAGATTCCCGAAACGCGGGACCCTCGCCAACATCCTGAGCAAGGCCGCCAACCTGCAGCAGGAGATTTCCCTGTTCATGGCGGAGGAGTACGGCCAGTTCACGGAGTTCATCCCGCAGATCACCCGTCTCGCCCGGCGCTACGCCGCCTACAAGGTGGACCACGGGTTGATGGACTACGACGACCTGATCCTGAATTTTCGAAAACTGCTCTCCGAAAACACCGATGTCCGGGAACAGCTGTCCCGGCAGTATCGCTACGTCATGGTGGACGAGTACCAGGATACCAACACGATCCAGGCGGACATCGTCCGATGGCTGGCCCATGAACACCGCAATATCATGGTGGTGGGGGATGACTGTCAGTCGATTTATTCTTTCCGCGGGGCCAATTACCGCAACATGTTCGATTTTCCCTCCCGGTTCCCGGGCACGCGGATTATCAAGCTCGAAGAGAACTACCGTTCCACCCAGCCGATCCTGTCGCTCACCAACAGCATCATGGAACCGTCCGGGAAAAAATACACCAAATGCCTCTTCACCCGGCGGAAGGGCGGGGCACTGCCCAGGGTCGTCAACACCCGGACCGAGCCGGAACAGGCCATGTTCGTCTGCCGTCATATCCGCGATCAGGTGAACGCGGGCCGTCCGGTGACGGATTTCGCCGTCCTGTTCCGCGCCGGGTATCATTCCTTTGAACTGGAGGCGGAGCTGACCCGGCAGGGCTTCCGGTACGTGAAGTACGGGGGATTCAAATTTCTCGAATCGGCCCACATCAAGGATTTTCTCGCCCACCTCCGGATCGTGGTCAACCGGGACGAGGCGGTCAGCTGGACGCGCGTTCTGCGCCTGATCGATCACGTGGGGGTCGCCAAGAGCCAGTCCATCATCCGGTGGATGCGGACGGAGGGAATCCCGCCGGAGCGCGTGTCGGAATGGCCCCGCGCGGGAAAAAGGGAAACGGGGCTGAAGGCCCTCTCGCGGCTGCTGGCGCGCGTATCGGATCCGGAGATGAAACCGGATGCGGCCGTTGAAGCGGTCATGACCTACTACCTGCCCGTTTTAAAGGCCAGATTCGATGATTACCCGAAGCGCCAGAAGGACCTGGAGCAACTGGCGCCCATGGCCTCCCGGTACGGGAAACTGAAGGGATTTCTGGACGACCTGGTCCTGGAACCGCCCGCCAGTTCGGCGGACATGGAAGAGGGGCGTCCGGCGGAATCCCTCACCCTCTCCACCGTCCATTCGGCAAAGGGGCTGGAGTGGCCCGTGGTATTCATCATCTGGGTCATGGAAGGGCGGTTCCCCGCGTCCCGCTCTTACGGGAACCCGGAAACCCTCGAGGAAGAACGGCGCCTCATGTACGTGGCCGCCACCCGGGCCAGGGACGAGCTGATCATCTGCTATCCCGGAGACGAATCCGTCCCCCCCTGGCAGATGGCGGACGCCGGGTACCGAAACGGGCTTTCATCGTTCATCCGGGATGTACCCCGCGAACGGGTCTCCTTTGAATCCACCGGAACGGTCCGGTCCTTTTCCCGGCCGGCCACAGGCCGGCGCGGACATGGGGGGCGTGCCGTCTCTTCCGCTCCCCCTCCCGGCCCGCGACCCGGCGGGCTTTCACAGGGAGACCGTGTCACGCATCCCGCCTTCGGACCCGGCGTCATCTCGAGGTTCGTGGGGGACACGAAAGTGGAGGTCCTGTTCAAAAAAGCGGGCCGGAAACTCCTGCACCTGGAATATACCCGCCTGGAAAAATTCTGAAAGAACGGCCGTCCCGGCGGGCGGCCCATTGAAACCCCGCTGAAACCGGTGTATGATTCAGGAAGGATCGGCACCCCGCTTCGGATCCCGAAACGGTTTGCCAGGCTGAAAACACGCGGGACACAGGAGCGAGACGAGCATGGATCAGGCGATTCTCCAACAGATGCGACAGGAAGCAGAGGACATCTTCACCTCATGCCTCAAGGCCGTGGATCCTTACGCGGCGGTTCGGCGGTTTGTCCGCCTGGAGGGAGACGCCCTGCTCCTGGGAGGCGAAAACGGCCCGGAGACCCGGGTCGACCTGTCCCGCTACGAGCGCGTCTTTCTGGTGGGCGGCGGAAAGGCCACGGCCCCCATGGCAAAGGCGATGGAAGACCTCCTGGGGGAGCGGCTCCTGCGCGGCGTCATCAACGTCAAGTACGGCTTCACCGTCCCCCTCCGGCTGACCCGGGTCCATGAGGCGGCCCATCCCGTGCCGGATGAAAACGGCGTAAACGGGGCACGGGAGATCTTCCGGCTTCTCGAGGAATGCGGGGAGCGGGACCTGGTCTTCTCCCTCATCTCCGGGGGCGGCTCCGCCCTGCTTCCCCTCCCGGCCGGCGGCATCCGCCTGGCGGAAAAGCAGGACCTGACCCGAAGCCTCCTGGCCTGCGGCGCCAGCATCGACGAGATCAACGCGGTCCGGAAACACATCTCCCTCTCCAAGGGCGGGCAGATGGCCCGGGCCGCTTTCCCGGCCACCGTGGTAAACCTGATGCTCTCGGACGTGGTGGGAGACCGCATGGACGTCATCGCATCGGGCCCGTTTGTCCCGGATGCATCCAGTTACGGCGACGTGCTGGAGATCTTTGAGCGGTACCGCCTGGATCGGGTCCCCCCCGCCGTTTTCGACCACATTTCCGAAGGCGCAAAGGGCCGGATCCCCGAAACGCCCAAGGAATCGGATCCCGTTTTTGAAAACGTCTTCAACTTTATCGTGGGAAGCAATATCCTGGCCCTGGAAGCGGCCGCAGGGCGGGCGGAGGATCTCGGGTACCAGCCCCTGATCCTCTCCTCCATGGTGGAAGGGGAAACCCGGGAGGTGGCCAGGGTCCATACGGCCATCGCCGGAGAAATCCTCAAGACCCGAAGGCCTCTCCCCCCCCCGGCCTGCGTCATATCCGGCGGCGAGACCACCGTGACGCTGCGCGGGAATGGCCTGGGAGGCCGGAATCAGGAATTCTGCCTGGCCGCGGTCCGGGACCTGGCGGGCCTTCCCCCGCGGGTGGTGATCCTGAGCGGCGGAACCGACGGGAATGACGGCCCCACCGACGCCGCAGGGGCCGTTGTGGACCCGCTCACGGCCCGGCGGGCGCAGGAGGCGGGAATAAAGGCGGCGGCATACCTGGACGACAACGATGCCTATCACTTTTTTGAAAAGACCGGGGACCTGCTCGTGACCGGACCCACCAACACCAACGTCATGGATGTCCGGCTGGTGCTGGTAAAGTAGGCGTGAGTGGAAACGGCGAATCCTTTTTATGAACCGGCCTTTCCCCACCGTTTGAGAAGATAGGGCTTGGTTGTTTCAAAGGTCATGCAGTCTTCCTCGATGGCTTCCTCGGCCTGCTTGATGGACATGCTCCGGGTCCGCTTCACAAAAGAGAGGGTCCTCCCGAAATAGAGGGGAATGAGGGAATCCATCATCAGGTCCCGCTCCACCACGCCGTCACGGTAGGAGACGGCCATGTCAAAAAGGACCCTGGCCCAGAGGTCCGTGGGGAACGTGTATTCGGTCTGCTTCATTCCCATGATCTCCATCAGCTTCTTATGAACGTCCTCTGAAAGGACCTGCCTCCAGACCGCGTCATAGGCGTCAAGGCCGTCGTGAAATTTCCTGAGCAGGTTCTCCGTGTCCACTTCCACCTTGGGCGGCATCTCGACCTCCCCCAGTCCGAACCCGTATATGGCCGTTGGACGGCTGTACTTGATCTTTGTCCAGAAACCCTCAAAATAGCGCATCATGGAAAAGATGGTCCCCACCACCTGGCGGAACATGGGCCCCAGATGGGCGCCGGGGTCCTTTGTGCGGTGGATCTTGGGCCTGCCCATGAACGACTGGCAGATATGCACCCGCTGGTTGATGGCCAGTGTGGTCATCCAGATATCAATCCCGAAGTTGGCAACGGCTTCATCCCACGCCTTTCCTTCCAGGTAAACCTTTCCGAGCCGCCCGCTGAAGCCGAAATCGCCGCCGATGGGCTGCCGCGTCCGCCTCCCGTACAGGGCCCGCGTCATGGGATAGGCGATACCGTTGGTGATGGTGCCGTCGTACTTGTGCCGGACGTACAGGGGCGCCACGTAGGAAAATCCTTCGAACAGGGGTTCTCCCAGATGCTTGATCCATTCCGGCGTAATGCTTTTGAGGTCCGCGTCCACCACCACCACGGCCTTTGCCTTCAGGTCCACCACTTTCTGAAACAGGTTCCTGAAGTTGTTCCCCTTCCCCTTGACCCCCGGCGGGGTGGACAGGTAGATCTTGGGCGTCTCGGTCGGCGTATCCAGAAAGACCTGTTTGGTGTTGTCCGGGGAGTTGTTGTCGCAATTGATGATGACGCAGGTCTTGTCACCGAAGTATTTTCTGATTCCCTTGTCCGCCTGGGTAATGGGATATCCGATGGAATCGGCCTCGTTGTACGAGGGGATACAAACCACCATTTCACTCCGGGTGACGTTGTCGGGATTGACCTCTTTTTCAAAACACTCAGGCATGGTCTGTCTCCTCTTTCCTGAAAAGGATGTCCAATACGGCGCTGTTCCAGCCTTCCGGTCCCGTTTCGGCGGCCACCCTCAGTCCGGGGACCCGCTCCCCGGGGGAAGACGCCCCTTTCCCGGACCGGACAAACACGGGGTGGTCCGCCCGTTTCAGCATGGGAAGATCGTTGGGACCGTCGCCCAGGGCCACGGAGATGACCCGGGGATGGGACCGCCGATACCACGACACGATTTTCTCCATGGCCAGGCCCTTGTCGTTCCGGCCCTTCAGGTGGAAGAACCGGCCGCCTTCGGTCACGGTCAGGCCCCTTTCGGCAGCGGCCCGGGCCAGCATTTCCCTGTCCGGGGCGCCCGGCTTCAGGATGACGAAGGGTTCGTCGAATTCCCGCATGGCGGCCAGGCGCGCGTGTTCCGTATCCAGGCCCGTGCGTTCGGAGATCTCCCGGATGTCCATGTCCGAAAATCCCCGGATCGGCCATCCCAGGTCCTCACGGATTCCTCGGAGGGCCCGCACCAGCCGGGAATACGGCTCGCCAAGGGGCCATTCCCACAGCCCGTCGCTTCCGGGGGCGCGCGGCCCGGGGACGATCTCTTCCGGGAAAAAAATGCCGCCGCCATTTTCAGAGACAAATGGAGCGGCAAGGCCCATCCGACGGCGGAGCGGTTCCATTTCGGCCCGCGTCTTGCTTGAAACCAGGATCACCGGAACATGCCGTTCCCGGCACCGGTCGAGGGCATCCCGGGCCTTTTCCCATCCATAGGAGTCATGGTCCAGCAGGGTTCCGTCCAGATCGGTAAAAACCAGGAAAAGCGGGTTCCCGGAGATGCCGGACGCCGGCACTTCGGCCGGAAACGGCGGCGGTTCAGGACAAGAAACGTCTTTTCTCACTTTCCACCACTTCGATAATATCAAAAAAGATGCGCGGGAGCTTGTTGGACACCCGCTCCCATGAAACGGTCTGGGGCATTTCGAATCCGTTCTGCTCGGCCCGTCGTTCCGCTGCTATTACGGCGTCCGCAAGCCCGTTCTCCAGGAACGGCCTGAATTCCGGGTTGGAATGGACGAACCTGAGGAACCGCTCGGTCAGCCTGTAGGGCGACGTGAGGGCCTCTCCGGCATGAAGGATCGACTTCCGGAAAACGTGCTTTACCAGGTATTCCTCCGTGTCCCGGTCATGGATCAGGTTGCTGAACCCCGCGTCATCGGAATATTTTTTTATCTGTTCCTCGGCAACGGCCTGGTAGGTCACGGCCAGGTCCCTGAAAAATGTATCGGATATTTCAAGGCCTTCTTCCACCACCAGGGCGTTCATCAATGTGGTGACGATGTCAATGGCCATGCGGTTCAGGCCGCCGCGCCGGTCCCCGGACGAGGGATCCTGGTGCTTGTGATCAAAGGGGTGTTCGCTGAACATGACCTGGGCCGTGGCCGCGGCCTTTCGATAGACCTCGATGAGGGTGAAGATCTCCACGCCCCAGTTGGTGGCGAAGCGCATCCGTTTCAGGAGATCCACGTGAAAGGCCACCTCGCCGGAGAGCTGGTACTTGAACCCGAGAAGGAAGTCCACCAGCCGGAGCATCTTGTCCTCCTTGCTCTCGGCGAATTTTCGTTTGAGAGACAGGAGAAGCGGGTCCAGCAGAAGCCGTTTGACCCGGCCGTAGATATCCCGGTTCGCGATCCGGACGTAGAAGGCCTTTGAGAAATCATAATCCAGGACCACGACCGGGTACAGGAGCCGGTCCAGCTGGGCCCGCTTGAACGTCCGGATGTCCGCATCGATCAGCCCGATGGATTGCGCGCCCAGGGCGATGGCGATCCCGAAACCGAGGAACATATTCTTCCCTTTTCCCGGTTCGCGGATATCAAACCCGGCGTTGTTCAGTTTTTCGTAGATGCCCCTGAACCCGGGGCCGTCGTTCCACTGGATCAACGCGTTGCGGATGCCGGCGGAAACGATCAGGTCTCTCAACTGAAAGACATCGCGCTCGGTGGCCCGGTCCAGGCCGAAGATGATGGTGGACAGGTATGTGACGCCCTTCAACTGCCTCAGCATGTTCTGAAATACGGGCAGGTTGGCCGGATCGGTGAATTCGCTGGCAAGGGAAGGGATGATCAGGACCGTCTTCTTCCATTTCGAATGGAGCCGAAGCTGGGACTTCAGGTGCTTCCGGTCCTGCCTGAGGATATGAAAGGTCGTGATCTGACCGCTGGTCTGGGAAAAATCGGAAATGGCACGCCTCCTTGACCCGTGCGCCCCGCCCTTTCGGGGAGCTGAATCGCCGGTGATATCCCTGTAACACGGGGAGTGGTGCGCCGCCCATATCTCCTGCGGGCCCGGCCTCCGGTCAACAGCATTCGATCCTCAACACAATCGCCCGGGAATGTACCGCATGCCCCGGTTTTTGTCAACTCTCCGCGCATCCTGCCCGACAAGGCCCCTCGCTGTTTTCCATCCCATCTCCTCACCATCGTCCCGCAGCAGAAGCTCGCGGAAAAACGCCCGGTTTTCACTTGAAGGCACAATGGCGAGATGCTAATTTTGGAGCCTTCGGCGGATTCAAGACAGGCGGGGATGAATGATGGTTCCATCAATCGAGACATGCTTCCGCATCATGGACACGTACGGGATGCTGGAGAACATCGTGGCCCATTCCGTGGTGGTCACCCGGGCCGCCAGCCTTCTGGCCACCGGGTTGCGGGACGCGGGGATCCGGATCTCCGTCCCAAGGGTCACCGCGGGCGCGCTTCTCCACGACATCGGGAAAACCCTTTCCCTGACCACGGGGGAAGACCATTCCCGGGTGGGAAGGAGAATCTGCATGGAAAACCACCTGCATGAAATCGCCGATATCGTGGGAGAGCATGTCCGCATGACCGATTATCACCTGGACGATGGATATTCCGAGAAAGAGATCGTCTTTTACGCGGACAAGCGGGTCAATCATGACCGGGTGGTCACCCTGGAGGACCGCCTGTCATATGTCCTGGAACGATACGCAAAAGACCGGCCGGAACTTCGCCGCGCCATCCGGAAAAATTTTGAACTCTGCGCCCGCGTTGAAAAAAAACTCTTCAGGAGACTGCCGTTCGGCCCTGAATCCCTGGCCCGAAGGACCTTGTCGGACGATCCGCTCCTCCGGCAACGCCTGGATGCCGCCCGGAAGGCCGTTCGGGGACGACCCGAAAGAGGCGCCGTGCGGGTATGACGGTGCGGGGGCCGACGCAAACCAAGGGGACCGCCATGTGCAAGATCCTGATCGTCTACCATTCCCAGTCGGGTCACACCCGGGAGATGGCCGAACGCGCGGCCGCGGGAGCCGGCGCCATCGACGGGGTTCGCGTCTCCCTCAAGAGGGCGGCGGACGCGACCCTTCAAGACCTCATCGCCTGTGACGGGCTGCTGATCGGATCCCCGGAGTACTTCGGGTACATGGCCGGCATGGTGAAAGACTTCTTCGACCGCACCTACACCGGGGCCCGGGGGGAGAAAAGGATCTTCAAGAAACCCTACGCCGCCTTCATCAGCGCGGGGAACGACGGGACCGGGGCCCTGACCGCCATCGAACGGATCTGCATCGGATATCCGCTGAAAAAGGTCTGTGAAGCGGTGATCGCAAAGGGGGAAATAGATGGCGGCATACTGGACCGGTGCGAGGAGCTGGGGATGACCATCGCCGCGGGATGCGAGGCGGGGATATACTGACCGGCGCAAAGGCCCCGGGGGGTGTACGCGAAACCGGGTGTCAGTTTTTTTTCTTGTCGTCGACCACGGGAATCGGCAGCTTGACGAACGCCACCCCTTCTTCCTCCAGGGTCTTTTCCTCTTCCCGGGTCGCCGATCCGCGGATGTTTCTTTTCTCCGAAGCGCCGTAATGGATCTTCAGGGCCTCTGCCGCGAACTCGGATCCCACGTCTTCGAAATTCTCCCGGATATGATGGAGCACCTCCAGCGCGAGCCGGCGGTAGTCGATTCCCCCGGATTCCTGCGCCTCGCCGGGGCTCGACCGCTTCACGGAGACGGGCGACAGGACCCTTCGAATCCGCGTGTCTCCGCAGTACGGGCATTCGACCATGTCCGCCGCGGTCTGCTCCTCAAAGGCCTCCACGGAATCGAACCATCCTTCAAAACGATGCGCATCGGAACATTCAAGATCAAAGACGATCATGATGCCGCCTCACTTCTCGGCATACAGCACGGCCAGGATCCGTGTTTCCTCCTTCCCGTGGCATTTTACCAGGTGTGGGACCGTTGAATCATAGTAGATGGCGTCCCCCGGCTCCAGCACGTGGATCTCGTCCCCGAGACGGACCTCCATCTTCCCTTCCAGGACATAGATGAATTCCTGCCCGTCGTGGGTGGACCGTTCTTCCTCGGTTTCAGCGGGCGCCAGCACGACAAGGAACGGCTCCATGTGCCGGTCTTTCTTGTGGGGCGACAGGGAGACATACTCATAACCGTAATGTTTTCCCTTCCTGGAATCATACCGGGAGATGACCTTCCGGTCGCGGCTGCGGACGATGGTGTAGGGCCGGGTGTCCTCCCCGGAGATGAGGTACCCGATTTTCATGTCCAGGGCCTTGGCCAGTTTGATGACCTCCCCCAGGGGCGGCGCCACGCGGCCCGCCTCAATCCCCTCCAGGAGGGAGACGTCCAGGCCCGTCCGCTGGGAGATATCCTGGAGGCTGAGTCCCCGGTCCTCCCGGACGCTCCGGACCCGTGCCCCCACATCCACCTGGATGTCTTCCCGGGGCGCGGCCGGCCCGATGCTGTCGAGGAAGTCCTTTTCCGCGTCCCGCCGGGAAAACCGGCTGCTGATATCCCCGATAAGATCCCCGTGGGTATCCACTCCTTCGGCGTGCTTTTCCTTTTCATCCATGACCAGGTTTCCCCGAATAAGATTGACAACCGGATACGGAGTCCTAAAAACCGGCCCGCCGTATCGGCCTATGCCCCTTCCCGCACAAAGCGGGCACCCCTTTCCAGCGCCTTCACGTTCATTTCTATCATCTTATGATACCGGGGGTCAAGGGCGGGGAACAGGGCCTTTTCAACGGCCTTCAATCGAACCACGCCGCTTTTCTCCACGGCGGCCCCCAGCACCACCATGTTGGCCAGGCGTTCATTTCCCACCTCCAGGGCCAGGTCCCGGCTCGGTACCATCAGGGATCCGATCCCCCTGAACCGGACCAGGTCCTCGGAAACGAGGCTCGCGTTCACCACGAGCAGACCGCCCTTTTTTACCCGGGGGCCGAATTTTTCAAGGGAGGGCCGGTTCATCACGATGGCGGCGACGGGGCGCTGGATCACCGGCGATCCGATTTCCCGGTCGGAGATCACCACCGTGCAGTTGGCGGTGCCGCCTCTCATTTCCACGCCGTACACCGGCATGTACGTCACTCTTTTCTTTTCCGCCATGGCCGCGTATGTGAGGATGTTGCCCATCAGCATCACGCCCTGGCCGCCGAACCCGGCGATGATACAGTCGAAATACATTACGCATCCCCTTCCTTGAACACGCCCAGCGGAAAATACGGGATCATCTCATCCTGGACCCTCAGCGAGGCCTGCTCCGGCGACATCTTCCAGTTGGTGGGGCACGCCGAGAGAAACTCCACCAGGCTGAACCCCTCGCCGTTGAGCTGGACCTCGAACGCCCTTTTCAGGACCTTTTTCGCCCGCATCAGGTTCTTCGGAGAATTCACCGCCACCCTGGCCACGAAGGTGCTCCCCGGGAGTTCCTTCAGTACCTCGGCCACCTTGATGGGAAACCCGTTGGAGGCGGGATTCCGGCCGAGCGTTGTGGTGGTGGTCTCCTGGTCAATCATGGTGGTCGGGGCCATCTGCCCGCCCGTCATGCCGAAAACCGTGTTGTTCACAAAGATCACCGTGATATGCTCCCCGCGATTGGCGGCATGTATGATTTCCGCCGTTCCGATGGCCGCCAGGTCCCCGTCTCCCTGGTAGGTGAATACGAAATGACCGGGGAGGGCCCGCTTCACGCCCGTGGCCACCGCGGCGGCCCTTCCATGGGGCGCCTCCACCACATCCACGTCGAAATAATCATACAGGAAAACCGAGCACCCCACCGACGCCACGCCCACGGTCTTTTCCCGGAGCCCGTAGGCGTCGATGCATTCCGCCACCAGGCGGTGAATGATGCCGTGGTGACACCCCGGGCAAAAATGAAACGGGACATCGATCAGGCTTTCCGGCCGTTTGAATATCTGCTTCATTTATCCGATCCTCTTTTTATAGATCTTCCTTATTTCCCTGAAAAGTTCATCCGGTGACGGGATGGAGCCCGGCGGCCGGCCGTAAAAATCCACCTGGACGCCGGCGGTCCCCACGGCCAGTTTCAGATCCTCCACCATCTGGCCGGTATTCAGTTCGAGTGCCATAAAATTCTTCACCTTTTGTGCCACTTTCTCCAGCGCGGCGCTGGGAAACGGGAACAGGGTGATGGGGCGGAACAGGCCGATTTTCATCCCCTTCTCCCTTGCCATGAACACGGCCGACTTCAGTATCCTCGCCACGGAACCGAACCCCACCACCACCAGGGCGGCATCCTCGATATACTGGGTTTCAAACATGATTTCACGTTTCATTTTCCGGTATTTCCGGTGGAGCATCCAGTTGTGCTCGGTCAGTTCCCCCTCGGAGAGATAGAGGGACTTCAGGAGACGCTTCTCCCTGCCCGCGGCCCCGGTCAGGGCCCAGTCCTTTTCAAATTCCCGCTTCCGGTACTTCCGTTTCACCAGGGGTTCCTTCATCTGTCCCAGAAGGGAATCCCCGAGGATCATTACGGGATTTCGATATTTATCGGCCAGGTCGAACGCCTTCATGGTCAGATCGTAATTTTCCTGGACCGAATGGGGGGCCAGGACAATGGTGCGGTAGTCCCCGTGCCCGCCTCCCCGCGTGGCCTGAAAGTAATCGCCCTGCGACGGGGAGATCCCCCCCAGGCCGGGGCCGCTCCGGCTCATGTTAACGATGACGCCCGGAATCTGGCTCCCGCACAGATAGGAAATGCCTTCCTGTTTCAGCGAGATTCCCGGACTGGACGAGGAGGTCATGGCCCTTGCCCCGGTGGCGCAGGCGCCCAGCATCATGTTGACGGAGGCGATCTCGCTTTCCGCCTGGATAAACACCCCCCCGACCTCCGGGAGATGCCGGGACATATATTCGGGAATGTCGTTCTGAGGGGTAATGGGATATCCGAAATAGTAGCGGCAGCCCGCCGCTATGGCCCCCATGGCAATCGCCTCGTTTCCTTTTACCAGTATCGTTTCCGCCAATGGTCTTCTCCACTCTGAAACCGGGAACCCACTGCAAAGCAGTGGGACTGAGCACCCAAAGGGTGCGAAAAATCAGGAACTCGCTAATGACTGAAATTGATTCGTGGATGGACACTATTTGAACACGGTAATCACCACATCCGGGCACATCTCCGCGCATAGGGCGCAGGCCGTGCACGATTTCATGTCCGCGATCTCCGCCACGGGATACCCTGAACGGTTCAACCTGGCGCTCACCGTGATCAGCCGCTTGGGGCACGCCGTCACGCATAGGCCGCAACCCTTACAACGTTCTTCGAAAAATTTGACTTTGGCCATGGTTTGAAAACTCACTTCTCCATCCATCGGGTTCAGATCCACGCGGCCCGCTACCGGGCGGGATCCCCGGGATTCACGATTCGGTCTCCGCGGCCGGACGGGGCCCGGGCAAAATGCAGCCGGTCATGGCCCGGCCCGGCCGTCGGCTTCGATGGTTCCCCTGTCTCCGTCAGCTTTCAAGAACAAAGATGACGCCCAGCCGCACGCGGTACTCCTTGATTTCCCCGTCTTCCACGGATACCCGCTGCTCCAGGACCTTCAGTCCCGTGATCCCTCTCAGGGTCCGGTTGGCGCGGGCAAAACCCACCCGGATGGCATCTTCAAAACTGACAGGGGAGGCGGCGATAATCTCTGAGACCCTTGCAACCCGTTCCATGACGTACCTCCTTGACAATAACGCATAACAA
>CAZCVB010000005.1:0-25513 GCA_964501805.1 uncultured Desulfobacteraceae bacterium
GATGGGGGTATCCTGATTGAGGTGGGCCGTCTCTGTCCCGGACGGGGTCCCGTTACTCCGGACCAGGCTCTCGGTAGCCTTTAAACCAAAAAAGAAGAAAAAGCAACAAGAATCCGAAACGGTTACCGTCATATCGTTTCCGGTTTGCGGACGGCCGCCCCGGTAGGTAAACGATGGCGAAAAGGGTTCCTGCGGAGGTGAAAAGCGCCCTGCTTTTGCCTTGACATCGTCAGGGCCGATGTAATAATTTATTCTGCGTTAGGTGGATTTAAGAACAATTTTGGAGAAGTAAACCATGCATGGAAGGAAGGGGGTATGCGCTGTTACGGAAGAAGGTCGTCGGCAAGGAAGCGGTTTTGTGAAAAACGGATGTGCTTGACTTGAAGTTCCTTGTTTGAAAGGAGGAAGATCTATGAAAGGCGAAGGACGTATTTCCGTTTTGTTTCTAACCCTGGTGTTCGGTGTCTTTTTTCTGTTTAACATCACCCCGGCCCAGGCAAAGACCATAGAACTGAGTTACAGCAACTTCTTTCCCCCCAGCCATGTCCAGGCAAAATTAGGCGCCTCCTGGGCAAAGGAGATCGAAAAGCGCACAAACGGAAAGGTAAAGATTACCTACTATCCGGGCGGTGCGCTTCTGAAGGGCCCGAAGATCTTTGACGGCATCCTGAACGGGATCACCGATATCGGCATGTCCGTTCTCGCTTACAGCCGGGGGCGGTTTCCGGCGATGGAGGCATTTGATCTTCCCATGGGATATCCCAACGGCGTGGTGGCCACGAAGACCATTAACGCCTTTTATGACAAGTTCAAACCCAAGGAATTTTCAAAGGTCAAGCTCCTTTATCTCTACGGCCACGGTCCGGGTCTGCTCCACACCAAGAAACCGGTCTACAAAATGGAAGATGTCAGGGGCCTCAAGATCCGCGCCACCGGAAACAGCGCGAAAGTGGCCTCCGCACTGGGCGCCGTTCCGGTCGCCATGGGCATGGGGGGGGCGTATGAAGCCCTTCAGAAGGGCGTGGTGGATGGGACCTTCGCCCCCATGGAAACCCTGAAGGGGTGGAAACAGGCAGAGGTAATCAAATATACCACCGAGAGTTACTCCGTCGCCTATTCCACCGGATTCTTCGTGGCCATGAACCTTTCAAAATGGAACGCACTTCCCGCAGACGTTCAGAAGGTTTTTCTGGCGGTCAGCCGGGAATGGATTCCCAAGACCGGCGCGGCCTGGGATTCCAGCGACAAGGCCGGACGGGATTTCACCCTCAGCTTGGGCAACAAGATCATTCCGCTGTCCAAGGAAGAGAGCGCCCGTTGGGCCGCGGCCGTCAAACCGGTCATTGCCGGCTATATCAAGAAGGCTGAGAAGAAGGGATTGCCCGGAAAAGACTATGTGAAATTTATCCGGGAATCGATCCGGAATTTCTGTAAATAGGCCGGTAGTTCAAGGTCGTATCCTTATTTTGACAGGGATTGTGCCGCTCCCATGGGGCGGCGCAATCCCTTTTTTTCTCCGGATGAGGCCGCCGGCGTACCTGTTTTGCACGTTTTTTGGGTGCCCCGGGCTGTTTTTCATTGACAATAAGAATGAATATTTTATTAAATATAATGTTACGTGGATGTCATGGCGGTGTAGCTCAGTTGGTCAGAGCATGCGGCTCATATCCGCAGCGTCACTGGTTCGAGTCCAGTCACCGCCACCAGAAAATACCGCTTGCGCGGATTGACATTTTCCCGTGAGGCCTTATTTTTCAGTAACAGCCCGCAACGGGAGAAGGGGACTTTGGAACGCACGTGCAGCATGCGGGTTCTTTGAAAGGCGTTGGGATTCTCTCAGGGCGGGTCTCCATTCGGCCCGGGCGGGAAGGCGATGGGCGGGAATCCAACCGGTTTGACCATGGCGGTTCAGTCCTTCAGCCAGAATGACCTGATTACGGTGAGCGATGCGCTGGATATCGCGGAAGACGTGACCGGGAACTTTTACAAGTTTTCTATCGGTCAGTGGAAGCGACACCGATACGATGTCAAGACCTATCCCTTTTTGAAGGGACGGGAGATCAGCGAGTCCGCTTTTGCGGTCCTGAACAAGGGACTGGCGACAACGGGCGGCCTTGACCGGGAGGCCCGGGGGCGGGATGTCTATTTCATCTGCCTGCAGGATCACCGGATTCTTTCCGCCGTGGGGCGGGATGCCCGGCTTGCTCTTTTTCCCCTGCTGGTCTATATCCTGACCCATGAACTGGTGCATATCGTGAGGTTTTGCAGTTTTCACCAGAGGTTTGACGCACCCAGAAGGGAAAGGGAACAGGAAGAACGTCTGGTGCATAAGATCACTTTCAAAATCCTGAGAAATCTTTCGTTGCGGCGAATGAATTATGTGCTGGATGCCTACCGGGGCCACAGGATGTTTGATATGGTCTCGCAGCCATGACGGTTGCTTCATGGAGGTAAGAGATGCCAATTTATGAATATGAATGCACGAAATGCGGACATCAAACCGAGGCGTGGCAGAAATTCTCCGACGCGCCCCTTGAAGAATGCGAAATATGCCACGGTCGGCTCAGGAAAATCATATCCCACAGTACGTTTCATCTGAAAGGGACCGGCTGGTATGTCACCGATTATGCTTCCAAGACCGGCGGATCCCGGGCAGAGGCCTCGAGACCTGCTCATTCATCGAAACCGAACGGAACTGCAGGCGGGATGGAGTCGCCGGCAAAAAAGGCCAAGGATACAAAAAGCGCGAACGCGTCTTCCATGAAAAAGGCGGCCTCGGGCAAATAGGGGCCCTTCCACCCAGCGGATCGGGATGGGAGAGGAAACGGTCCGGGATCGGTCCCGGGCCGTGGAGGCGCGGACCGGCGGGATGCCGGGAAAGGACCCGTTCGCAGGGTCGTAAGGGGTGACGCCGACAAATGAAGGTCTGGGGCGATTCCGGAAGAGTTCAGGATAAACTCATCAACCGGCTCGAGAGGCAGGAGAAACAGAAGGCCTTTCAGCGGGACCGTTTTCTGAAATTCAAGCTGCCCGAAATCCATGCCCGCCTCACCCAGTCTCTCCTGATGAACAACATCATTGAAACCGATAACCCCGGTGCCATTTCGACCGCCGTCCTGAAAGGTCTGAAAAAGGCGCTGAACAGCACCGAGTTCGACTTCAAGTATTTTATCGCTCCCATCCGCAGTCTTGTACCGAGGGCCAATCCCTATTCCCTTTACATGACCCAGTATATCATGGAGGTCCTGATCAACGAACCCGAGGTGATAGAGGTTTATGGAACGGACCTGGAAATATACGGGGCGGTGAACGAAGTCATCAGCCTCGTCAATATCAAATTTGAAAAGGCCGAAGAGGAAATCGCCTCGCAACTTGCGAAAAACAGGGCGCTTGTCCCCGGGTCCCGGGAATATGAAATCGCCCTGGACGAGATGGTGCGAAGGCGATTGGGCGAGCCCCGGAAATGACGCGTTGCCGGGGATCCATTCCCGCGGATAAAAATGAACCCCCCCGGCTCTCCCTCGACCCGCGCCCTTCAGCCGGGCGATTGTTCATAATCGAGTAGATATCGCTTGACGTCCAACCCGTTGCCGAATCCCCCGGGACCCCCGGCGGCGACCACCCGGTGTCATGGAAAGATCAGGGGAAACCTGTTTGATCCCATGACCTGACCCACGGCCCGCGCCCCACCCGGCGTTCCAACCATCCGGGCGACTTCACCGTAGGTGCGGGTCTGTCCGAAAGGAATACCGGCCACGGCCCTTAAGACCTTTTCCTGAAAAGGGGTGAACACGGCATCAAGTGCCGGGCCCGTGACCGGCGGGGTGTTGAAAAATGCGGCTTCAACGGCCCGGGCCAGCGGCCGGGTCATGCGTTCGTCTTTGCGGAGGAAGGCCCCGGGGAATCTTTTTCTGAAAAAATCGAGGGATCCGGGGACATTTTTCAGGGAGAGACCCACCCGAAAAGCCCCCTTGCGCGTGCATGCCAAGTGCGCAGTCAGCCGGTCCAGCCGCAGGCTGCTGCAGTAGAGTTCCGGAACAATCGTCCCTGCCATGTATCTCTCCTTTCCAGGGCCTCCTGAATATGTTTGAGGTTGGCTGATTTTTCAACGGCCCATGAAGGGGCCAACAGGCCCGGACCCGGCGGATCGCCCGTTATTCTCTGGACCACCATCCGGGGCGGGAGCCGCTCCAGCACGTCCGTCACCAGTTCGGCGTAGGTGTTTCGGTCGAGGCAGCGAAACGCCCGCTTTTGGTAAAGCCGGGCCAGGGGGGTCCCCCGGACAACGTAAAGCAGGTGGATCTTGATCCCCTGGACGGGGAGCCTCGACAGGAAACGGGCCGTCTGCCGGATCATGTCACGGGTTTCACCGGGAAGCCCGAGGATGATGTGGGCGCAGACATTCAACCCGTATTCACGGGACGCATGCACGGCGCGTTCGAAGCAGGCCGCGTCATGGCCCCGGTTGATTCGCTCAAGGGTCGCGTCATGGGCGGACTGGAGACCGTATTCGATCCACACGAGATGGTTTTCCTGATAGGAAGCGAGCAGGCGAAGGACCTCCGGGTTTATGCAGTCCGGCCGGGTGGCCACCGACAGCCCCACCATGTCGTCGTGGGAAAGGGCCTGGTCGTAAAGGGTCTTCAGCCGGGGAATCGGGGCGTAAGTGTTGGTAAATGACTGGAAGTAAGCAATAAATTTTCTGGCCCCGTAACGTCTTCGGACGAATTCGCGGGAGCGATGGATCTGTTCCTGAATGCTGAGTCCGCGTTCCGTCATGGCGCCCGTGCCGGATCCTCTCGGGTCGCAGAAAATGCAGCCGCCCGTGGAGAGGGTGCCGTCCCGGTTGGGGCAGGTCATTCCCGCATCAAGGGATATCTTCTGGACGCGTTCCCCGAAAATTTCCCGCAAATAGGTGTTGTAGTCGCGGTATCGCTTCAAAATCGCCTCCGTGTCTCAATGGTACGAAAAGAGGCGCGCAAAGATCAAGATTTTTGACGGGTTCCGGATTCCCGGATGTGGTAAAATATCTGGAGGAATCGAAACGGCCGCGGCCGGGTCTTTCCAATGAAACCGGATCGGAGGTGATTGAAAAATGACCATGACCAATAGAATGAAAGGGTGTCTTCGGACTATCCGTCTGTGGGCGATTTTTTTCTCCTTGACCGCGTGCGCCGGTATCCCCGTGCGGCACGCGCCGCCTCCCGTCCTGCCGGACCACTATGCCCACCAGTATAATTGCCCGGATCTGAACATCTTCTGGAACGAACGGGTCGAAAAGGGATGGATCCGGGTGGACGGTGTGCTCCAGAACATCTGGCAGAATGTCCTGTTTGATATCCACCTGTATGCGGAACTCCTTGACCGTGACGGACGGCGCCTCCTGTTTGATCCCCACTATGTGGTATCGCTGAACCGTGACGGGACGCAGTGCTTTTCATCCCGTTTCCCCCTGAAAGGGAACGGTTGCCGGATCGGATTCTCCTTTGATTATCATTACGCGGATTACGGGGGGTCGGTGGAGGATTTCGGGGTTTACCGGCCCCGTCTCGGTCCCTGCGCAACGGATTCTTCGGGAGATTCCGGATCGCCGGCGGGCGTCCCCGAAGAAAAACGGTAGGCCATCCGGGTCGTCTGGGAGACGCAGTTTCCGAGATCGTCCAGCAGGTTCCGGAACGTGCTGGAAAGGGTTTCATACTCTTTCTTCAGGGGATCCGGGTCCAGTTTTTCGACCTCAAGATCCGCGGATCCCACCACAGCGGCGTGACCGGGTTCATGGCCCAGGTCCGGGAACGGGAGGGATCCGAATACGTCCTTCCTGTGGAGGGTTACCAGCGGGAGCATCGTGGATCCTGATTTGCCCAGCACATAGCTGCGGCCTTCGGTAATCACGTAAATCTTCTCCTCCGGACATCCCACCGGCATGATAAGCCTGCCGTCCCGGGGATGAACCGGCCTTCCCGGCGTCCGCAGGACCAGGCCCACCGTGTTTTCCGTTATTTTTCCCAGCCGCCGCGCCACGCTCATGATCAGGCAGCGGAACTCGGGGCTCAGAGATGCGTATTCTCCGGAGAGCCGCTGGGTGTCCAGGAGTCCCAACTGGACGTCTCCGACGGCCGTGACCGTGGCGGAGCGGGTGTTTTCACCGTGCAGGAGGGAGATGAGGGTGCCGATGAAACAACCCTCTCCCAGCACGGCAAGGGTCACCGGACCGTGCGGCGTTTCCCGGATGATCCTGACGTTTCCGTCCAGGATGACCCACATCCAGTTGCCATGGGCCCCCTGCCGGACAATGGTCGTTCCGTCCGGAAACATTTCCTCCTGGACCACGTACGTATAATCGACAAACGGTCCCCTGCGGACCGGCGCCGGTGCCGGTCCGGCCGGATCCCCGGTGGAGAGGAAGACCTCCGGACCCGGTTCCGGACGCTCCCGGGGTATCAGGCCTTCGTCCAGCATCCTGAGGGCGTCGAGGGTCAGCTGCATCCGGCTTTTCTTTATGGTGCGCGGGACGCGCACCGGCCCTTCCCTGAATTCGAACCGTCCCTCCGTCCACCCAAACAGCGCATAAGCGGCGTCGGTCCCGTTCAGCGGTCCGATATCGGCGTTCACAGGGGCCCCCTCAACGAAAAATATCCGTCCGGGCGCGGCGGCCCGGGGGCTTGAGATGTTCAGGACTCCTGTGCCGCGGTTGCCGCCCACTATCTGGAGGATATCGGGAAGTCCGATAAAGCCCAGGTCGCCCGAGAAATCGGTTCGTGTGCCCATGTATCCATCCGTTTCCGTGATGTGGCCGCCGTGTCGGCGGCCGGTTATTCTTCGTCAATGGTCATGTCCAGCATGTAATTTCCCCGCTTGGGACCGTACTGGATCCTGCTCTTTCCGAAAATCGTTCCACCGCACCTGAAGACCGCGCCGGGGGAATAACACAGCAGGTCCGGCACCCGGGTTCCAAGACGGAGATTTTTCAACAGGTCCTTTCGGGAGGCGGGGACGATGACGCTGAGGATATTTCCCGACTGGAACGTCACGTCCAGTTCCACCATGTCGCCGTTCCCCGGGCCGGTTTCCATCCGGATGCTCACGGAAGAAATGGGAAGGAAGTCTTCTTCCGGGATATCCGGACCTTCGGATTCGGCAGGCGGCGGCCCCGCTTCCGGCAGGTCGGTGCGGATAGCCTTCTTCTCCAGGCGCCGCTTGAGAAACGAACGGACATCCTCCAATTCTCCGAAGGAAAGGGTCTCTCGGGAAACCCATTGCCCGAACTGGGCCACCGCCGCCTCCGGCGATGAAAAGGCCAGGAGGCACGAGAGAATATTCTTGGCGGCCACGACGGGGAGGATCCTTTTTTTCAGGAGGGAATGGAAGTCTTCCAGGGCGCGTTCGTATTGACCGAAACCCGCGAGGGCGACCGCCCCCCGGATGGCCCCTTCCGCCTCGCCGCCGGAGTCGGAAAACAGCCTGCGGATAACGTCTTGAATCTCCCCCGATACTTCAGGTGTCGAAGGCGTCTCTTGAAAGGAGGCCAGTTCCTGTTCAAGGGACCGGAGCCGCTCTCTGACCGCCTTGGTGATCCGATACCGGTTCGGGATTTTCGGATTGCCCTGCACGTACCTGAGGGCCTTTGTGTACTTTTCCCTGGACTCGGCCAGGAGACCCTGCATCTGGTAGAGACGGGCTTCCTTTATCAGGGATTTGACATCATCTCGATTCGGCATGGCACATCCTTTCGCCAACCGGAATTGATGGCGGCGCCTGTCCTTACGGAGAAGAAGGGCTCCGTAACCGGAGATGTTCCCGTTGGGTCTTCTGCCTTTAATTTAAGCAAGATATGTGCCTTTAAATGCACTTCACGGTGAAGAATGTCCTATCTATTTGAATTTATAATATATTTTCGATTGCCTGCGCGGGAAAAAACTCGATTAAACGAATTCTGTCCGTATGAATTTGGATAAATATTTATAGAAATTGATACAGGGCGTCGCTTTTAGATACGGGATGCTATGGCGTCTCCGGTATGGGATTCCGCCTGCCCGTCGGCGCCGGTGCCGTGCCGGGGAGATGCCGGGATCATCCGGAAGATGACATATGAGGTCCATTTGCCACTTTGGATACGGATCCAGGTCCGACCGCGTCTGAGATGAAAAAAAGTATAAATAAATATAAATTCGTGCTATACTCATTTTTTTAGCAAAAGATGCTGTGTGACGCGGTTTATGAGGCCTCCGGGTGCGCAGAAAGGCGCCGGCATCCGGTGCGGCCCCTTCAGGAGGGAAGTCAATGAATGGGAAAGCGGGGGCGCCCGACTCGCCCATATCGCCCATAGCATGTCTGAAAGAGATCTCCACTTGGGTTTCTTCGGTACTCGACCTGGATCGGCTGCTGGAGCTCATCATTGATACTGCCAGCAAGATGATGGAGGCCAAGGCCAGTTCTCTTCTGCTTCTGGATCCGAAATCCCGCAAGCTCTACTTCAAGGTGGCTACGGGAGAGAAAAGGGAAGAGGTGCGGAAATATGAAATCAACCTGGGCCAGGGGATCGCGGGATACGTGGCCGAGAGGGGGGAGCCCCTTCTGATCCCGGACGTCAGGCGGGATCCGAGATGGTACCGGGAACTGAGCGAGTCCATCGGGTTTGAGACCCGGTCCATCGCCTGTGTCCCCATGAAGGTGGGCGATGAGATCATCGGCGTGGTGGAAATCATAGACAAGGTGGACGGACGGCCCATCGAAAAAGAGGACATGAAAATTCTGACCGTATTCGCCGACCTGGCCTCCATGGCGATTTTGAATGCGCGGAAGATCGAGCGGGTCCGGAAGGAAAACCGGGATCTCAGGGAGGAGATCGGGAACCGTTATGAGATCGTCGGGGAAAGCCGAAGCCTTGAAAAAGTGGTCTCGGACGCCTACAAGGTGGCCAACTCGAAGGCCAGCGCGCTGATCCTGGGCGAAAGCGGTACGGGAAAGGAGCTGCTGGCCAGGCTGATCCACAGGGCGGGCCCGAGAAAGGACCGCCCCATGGTGGTCCTCAATTGCGCCGCGCTGCCCGAGTCCCTCCTGGAGGCGGAACTGTTCGGATACGAGCGAGGCGCCTTCACGGGGGCCGTGGGGCGTAAAATCGGAAAATTTGAAATGGCGGACGGCGGAACGCTTTTCCTGGATGAAATCGGAGAGATGTCTCCTGCTATGCAGGCAAAATTGCTGCGGGTGTTGCAGGAAGGCGTTTTCTACCGGTTGGGGGGAAATTCGCCCATTTCCGTGGACGTGCGGGTGATTTCGGCCACCAACAGGGACATCGTGCGCGAGGTAAAGGAAGGGACCTTTCGGGAGGACCTTTTTTACCGGTTGAACGTGGTCCAGATACGGATGCCGTCCCTGAGGGAGAGGCGGGAGGACATCCCGGTGCTGGTCCGGCATTTTCTGAACCGGCTGAAAACGGAGAGAGGCCTGCCGGTCCCGGATATATCAAAGGCGGCAATGGATCGGATGCTGGCCTACCACTGGCCCGGAAACGTGCGTGAACTGGAAAACGCGGTGGAAAGGGCCGTGGTCATGGGAAATCACCGGGAGATCCTGCCGGAAGACCTGCCCATCGCGGGTCCCGGGCCCCTTTCTCCTGCCATGGAAGTGGGGCGGACGCTCCGGGAAGCGGTGGATACCTTTAAAAAGGAATTTATCGCAATGAATTTGAAACACACCGGCGGCAACCGGACGCGCGCGGCGAAGAACATGGACATCCAGAGGACCTATCTGTCCAGGCTCATCTCCAGGTACCATCTCGGCGATGTTTAGTCCTGAAGGAGCGCGGTGGCCGACTTCCCTTTCCGGCACGACCCTTGGAGGCCCGTGAAGATGACGGCTGAAGGCCCGCATATCGACGCCTTATTGAAGCGGCCGGAGACCCGTGAAGAGTTGATCGAGGAGAACCGGCGTCTCTTGGACGAACTGGAGGCGGCCTACTCCAACATGGAGCGGATACTGGAGGAGTCCGCTGCCGAGAAACGGATCGCCTACCATGAGCTTGAAAAAAAGGTAGCGGTGCTCCAGTCGCTCCTGGACGACCTGACCCGGAAGGAAAACATGCTCATGCACATGGGAAAACTCTCGTCAATCGGGGAGTTTATCATCGAACTGATCCATGAGCTCAAGAGTCCGCTCAGCGTCATCAGCATCCAGGCCCAGCTTGCGGCTGCGAGGGACCTTCCTCCCGAAGCGCGAAAACGGATCGACCAGATCGGCCGGCAGGTGGACCGGATGGCCGATCTGCTGAACCGGTTCCGGACAATGGCCTACAAGGGGAAGGAAGAATTCCGGGTCTTTGATCTGAACGAAACCCTGGCGGAATGCATGGAGACCATTGAGATCATCCGGCCGAAGGGTCTTGAGATCGACACGGTCTTGTTCGGTCAGCCGTTGCTGGTCAGGGGAGATCCTTTCCAGGTGACCCAGATATTTCTGAATTTTTCAAGAAACGCCTTTGATGCCATGCGTTCCCGGGGGAGCCGGTTACGGGTTGTTTCCGAGCGGATTGAGGCCGGCGTCCTGGTCCGGGATGAAGCCGCGGGGTGGGTCTATTCCCGGGAGAAGGATGCGCGGGACCGGATCTTCAGCGGTACCGGAGCGTTCGCCGGGGTGGACTTCTTTGACGAGGGGGCCGGGATACCCCGTGGGTCCCTGGAAAGGGTCTTTGAGCCCTTTTTTACGACAAAAGCGCGGGGCGAAGGGCTGGGCCTGGGTCTTTCCCTCTGTACCGACATCGCCCGCCGGCACGGCGGCGTCCTGGCCGTGACCTCAATGGAAGGGCGGGGGACCTGTTTCCGGCTCTTGCTCCCCCTGTCCGGAGGCCGGGCCAGGAAAAATGGCGGTCTTGGCCTGATACGTTAAAATCAGGGGCACGGGAGGATCGTTTTGTCACCGGAAGAAACCATAAAGGGGCTGTTCGCCCGGTGTGCCCGCTGCGGCAGGCGGCTGGATCCCGAAGACGTCTTCTGCGGTCATTGCGGAAAGCGTGTCCGGGAGCCGGCGGCGAGCGATGACCACACCCTGGAGCCGATGAAGCTGACCGATGTGCTCATGGGTCTTGGAATCGTCTGTCTCCGGAAGGGAGATTATTTCAAGGCCGTTGAGAAGTTTGAAAAAATTATCGCGGCAGACCCCGGGAACCACAAGGCCCGTGAACTTCTTTTCCGGGCCAGACGGGCCGTCCGGGATATCACGGGGGATTCGAGATGACGGATGTTCCCGGAAGGAAGAGCGGATCCCGGGAGGACGAAAACCGGTGCCCCGGTTGCGGTTGCCTGAACCGGCCCGGAAACCGGTTTTGCACGCGATGCGGCGCGCGTCTGATCGATGATGGAACGGCCGGTCATCACCCCAGGCTGATCCCTCTGGGCGGAGACCGGCGGGGACCTCTCCTGCTGATGGACAACCGGAATACCCTGGGCCGTGGTCTTTCCAATTCCGTGGTCGTGGGAGATCCGCAGGTCTCCAAGCGGCATGCGGAGATCGGCCGTGATGATGAGGGGAAATACTGGATAAGGGATCTCGGGAGCAGGAACGGTGTTTTTCTGAACGGCGGGAAAGTGACGGGGCCCAGGCGCCTCCGGGACGGGGACCTCGTCAAGCTGGGATCCACTATCCTGCGGTTCGAGACCTCCGGGTCGGGACCGCCCGGAGACAGGTGATCCGGGATCCCGGTCTGCGGGGATCGGAGGTTGCGGCAAAAAAACCTATCATTCGGCGCTGATTTTGGATAATATGGCCGCATTCCTGAAAAAAAGGGGGCTCGTTCCGGAAGCGGCCGTCTTGGCGGATATCCGGGTGGCGAGGGGGTATGATCCGGAAAAAAATTTGCATGTTGGGTGCCTATTCCGTCGGAAAAACCAGCCTTGTGCAGCGGTTTGTCAACAACCGGTTCCCGAGAAGATATCAGTCGACCATCGGTGTCATGATCGATAAGAAGATCGTGAACCTGGCGGAAACGGAAGTCTATCTCATGCTGTGGGATATCTACGGCCAGGACGAGTTCCGGAACGTTCAGACCTCTTACCTGGCGGGAGCGGCGGGCTATCTGCTGGTGGCGGACGGCACGCGGGAAGACACGCTTGATACGGCCGTCACTCTCCGGGAACGAGTGGAAGCCGAGGTGGGCAGGCTGCCCTTCGTACTGGCCCTGAACAAATGGGATTTAAGGGAGCAGTGGAAAATCAGGCGGAAGGCCCTTGAAAGGCTCCTGAAAGACGGGTGGAGCGTGGTCAGGACCAGTGCGAGAACAGGTGACGGGGTGGAAGACATGTTCCTGCGGCTGACCTCCCGGATACTTGAATCTTCCTCCGGAAAGGAGTCCTGATCCGCCGGGAGTGATTTCTTCAGGCGGTGTTATCCCAAAAAGGCGCATTCCGGCGCGGGAGGGATCGGGTAGTTTTTGTGCCGAGGTGGCGGTCGGCGGAAGGCGACCGTTTCGCGAGGGTGTCTGTTCAGCTTCCCGGCGGGGAAGGGGGAGTCGATTTCCGTGGCGCAACAAAAAGCCGAGAAAAACGAGTCCAAAAAGCATGGCCTGACCGGGTGGCTGAAGCTCAAGTTCCTGGGCGGCGGCAAGGATGCCTGTCCCGTGGACAGCCAGTTCCTGGACGATCTGTCGGACATCGATACGGTGGGCCGGTACGAGATCGTCCGGAAACTGGGCCAGGGCAGCATGGGGGTGGTCTATCTGGCCCGGGACCCGTATATCAACCGGCATGTGGGCATCAAGATTTCAAGGCCTGCCGCCAATGTGGCGGGAAAACAGGCGGAGAAGTATCGGGAGCGTTTTTTCAATGAATCCCAGTCCGTCGGGAGATTGATGCATCCCAATATCGTCTCTGTCTACGATGTGGGAATGGTCAAGGATTTCTGTTATATGACCATGGAATACATCGACGGGCCCACCCTGAAAAAATTCTGTGACAGGCAGTATCTGCTTCCGGTCAGCAATGTGGTGCAGATCATTTTCATGGCCAGCAGGGCCCTTGATTACGCCCACAAAAGAGGCGTTATTCACCGGGATATCAAGCCGTCCAATATCATGATCAACAAGGCGGGCTATGTGAAGATCACGGATTTCGGCATCGCCAAGATCAAGTCGGATCAGACGGCTTCCAAAGGAATTGTTGGATCTCCCAGCTTCATGTCTCCCGAGCAGGTAAGGGACCAGCCGGTGGACGACCGGAGCGACATCTTTTCGCTCGGGTGTGTCCTGTACTCCCTTCTCACCGGTCAGCTGGCCTTTCCCGGGGAGAATCATTTTTCCATCATGTACAAGATTGCCCGGGAAGACCCGGTGCCCATGCGGGAAATCCGGCCGGAAATCCCGGAGATACTGGAGCGGATCACCCGCAAGGCGCTTGCCAAGGAACCCACCGAACGGTACCAGACCTGCGGTGATTTTGCCTATGACCTGAGAGTCGCGCTCAGGGGACTGAAGGGTACCATCAAGAGTTCCAAGGTCGAAGATGTGGTGGATTATGTGCAGAGCGCCCCGTTTTTTGAAAATTTCACCAAGGCCCAGGTAAGGGAAATCCTGAAGGCGAGCAATATCACCAAGGTCCGCAAAGGTCGGGTCGTGGTGGCGGAAGGAGAGATCGACGATTCCTTTTTCATCATCCTCAGCGGAAGGGCGATGGTTCAGAAAAACAACAAGAATATCGCCCGGATCGGGAGGGGGGAATGCTTCGGCGAGATGTCCTATCTGAGCGGCCAGGCCAGGGCCGCTACGGTAAGGGCGGAGACGGACTGCAACCTGCTCAGGATCAGCGCCACGCTCCTGGACCGTTCTTCCAAGTCCATGCAGCTCCTTTTTCTCAAGACCTTCGCCATGACGTTGATCCAGCGTCTTTCAAAAAGCATCAACGAAAATACCTGATTTTTTTCAGGTCCCGGTCGAAGCCGCGATGGGCCTGTGCCGGCTCCCCTATCCACCTGGGGACATCCGTTTCTTGATCTCCGTGTAGAGCCGGTCCAGGCGGAGAATATGCCGGAAAAGCGTCAGGCAGATGAATCCCATGAGCCGGACCGCCGAAGGGGAGCGCTCCTCGATGAATTCATTGAATGCCTGTTTGCCGATAAATCCCATGGTGGACGGGGCAATGGCGGTGACGGTGGCGGAGCGCGGCTTGGAATCGATCAACGCCATCTCTCCGAAGATCTCGCCCTCTCCCACCTCGCCCAGGACGATTTCTCCCAGATCGTCGGAATGGGTGGACACCCTTACTCTTCCCTGAATAACGAAATACGCCCCGTCTCCCGGGTCTCCCTCGGAGAAAACCGCCTGGCCCCTTCGGAACTGCTTTGTTTCCTGATAGATCTTGTTTGCCTCATCCCGGCTCAGTAGGGGAAAAAGGCCGTGTTCCCGGTTTTCTATCTCCATATCGACGGGATCCAGAGAGGGGATTGCGCTGGCGTCTCCGTCCAGGATGAGATGGAGCGTACGGATCGCGGCCTTGTACTTGTCGTTGAGATTCCGCAGTCTATCGGGTAGAATCCGATAGAGGCGGTAAATCAGATCCTGCGCGTAAGGCCGCCCGTCTTTAAGCAGGCCTTCCAGACCCTTTCGACCCAGGATCCCCACCCTGACGCTGTCGGTCACGGCCTTGATGGTGGCCGATTTCCGGATATTATAGAAGAGGCTCATTTCTCCAAAGATTTCGCCGGGGCCCAGAGACGCCACCGGAAAATCATCCAGATAAACGGCCACCCTGCCTTGTTTCAGAAAGTACATCTCGTGTCCAGGCGCGCCCTGCTCGCAGAGGATCTCCCCTTCCCCGTAAACCCTCTCCCTGCGGAAAATCCGGTTCAGGTGTTCGTTGCTGATGGTGGCGAAGATGGCGCCGCTGATATTCTGGCAGACCAGGTCCAGCATGGTTTTTTTGATGGCCCCGGTTTCACTCTGGATCGGCAGAAGCAGGTCGTCGATATACGAGGTAATGTCTGCCTTGAGTTTCTGCGGCATGCGGATGAAATCCTGGGATATCCGTTTGGCCTCGTCAACGGAAAGGTTCTTTTTTTCCTGGATTTTCCGGTAGACCAGGTATTCCCGGAGCCCGGCGATCCCTTCCAGCCCGGCAAGGAACTGATAAGCGCTTTCCTCGATGACCTCCGGCGCCAGCAGCGCGCCGGGTTCGGCCGCACGCAGCCGGGCCCGTCCTTCCCTGACAATGGCATCGTGGTCTTTTGAAAAGGAATAGGTCCGGGCATTGTGAATAACCGTCAGATCCCTTTGCGTCAACGGCTGGATCTGTTCGGCCACCACCCGGAAACGAAGGCCCATGCTCCTCAGGAGCTTGATGACCAGCGCGCTGTTGACGCCCCTTCCCGACACGTTGCTGTGCACGTCCGCGCTGTATGCGGGGGGGCTGAAGAGAAGGTTCCCGTAATTGTCCGTTGCATGCATGCGGAGATAAACCCGCTTTTCAAGACACCACCTTCCGATCCGCTCCGCCCCGATAAGAGGGTCCTCTCCCTCGATGTTCAGGTGACCCACATCCAGGGTGATCCCGAAATTTCTTTTTCGGAGTTCCATGGGCAGGGTCTGGAAAATTTCATCGAGGCAGGCGATGAACATGTCGGAGTTCTGGCACATGTCGGTCTGGCAGTAGTTTTCAATGGTGACGCGGACATCGGTCCCGCCCGCCCGTTCAATCAACGTGACCAGCGGCTTGAGATTCGCTCCGTCCACCAGATGCACCACCACGCATCCGGCCCCGATATCCCCTGCCAGGTCGACCACCTCCTGCTGGAGTCCGAGGCAGTTTCCCGGAGAGAAGAAACGCTGGGTCCCCCTGGAAGGGTGGGGAACAGGGGTATAGGGCCCCACGATGGGAGAATGGATGTCCACCTTCAGTCCCGATTTCATGACCGCATCCCGTATTTCCCGACGGCGATCTTCCCCGATTTCTTCCGGGAGCAGCTTGGCGGGATTGAACGGATGAAAATCGAAACAGATTTCCACCCCTTCAAGACGCGCCTCCCGCGCGCGGTGGATCAACCGGACGGGATCGATGATCTCCCTTTCCCAGAATGTGGTGGCCATGACCCGCCATGGATCGACAACCGGCGTCCAGGTGCCCGTGGGAACCCGGCTTTCCAGGAACGCGGTTTCATAGGTGCGGGCGAAGTCCTTTATAAAAAGATCAAGGGCGTTACCCGGTTCCCCGCCCGGAAAGTTGAAGTGGGGGGCATGTTCATAGAGCCAGCAGGTCTTTATCAGCAGGAAGGGATGATCGAGAAGCCTCCGGAGGCTTCCGGCGCCCCTGTCGGAACGGGCGAGGTGAAACAGATGGGAGAGGCTATCAGGGGAGAGCGGGTACCCGTACTTCACACGGGATTTGTGGCGGGCGAGAAGTGAGAGTGCCTCTTCCCTGTCCATGGCGAGGTCGCCCAGCATGCGAAGGCTTTTCCTGCAACGGGCATCCGGATCCAGAAGGCTTTCATCCAGGATCTTCCGGATGGCATGGCGATCCACCCGGTCACCCGCCGTTTTTGTGATGTCGTTCATGCGCCGGTGCCTGGAAGGTGTTGTCCAGAGATGGATCCTCCCATTTTGAATGCGGTCCACCGCGCTCTTGGGAATGTTATCATATAAATTTTGATATCATATAACACCGGGAGAATCAATCGTATAAAGGCCAAGGGAAAACCTGTTTCTTTCTCCCGTATTTTTAATCCTCCCGGCTTTTTTTGGGGATTTTTTCATTGAAATACCCGGAAACGCCGGAGGTCGTCCCGGATGCAAGGTAAATTTCTCCACGGAGATTTCTCTTTTTCATGTAATCCTACCCGTGCCGGTTCCTCTTTTGTCATGATCTGAAGGACTTGTCTTTCATGGTCCGATATGTTTTAATGCAACCATCACAGGGTGTGTCCCGGGCGGCGGGACCGTAGATCAATTGAACCATCAGGGTTGAAAAGATGACCACCACGAAAATTGCCTTGGATCGGAGACGGCTTTCGGCGTCTGTCAAGGCGCTTGCCGCGATCAGGGATAAAGCGGTGATTTTGACTATGGCGGTCAAGTATGTCTGCGAAGACGCCCTGTTGCGGAAAATCGGGGAGGATATTGAAGAAAACCTGGATCTGCTTAAAAATCACATCCGGGACCTTGAAAGTCAGAGGGTGGGAAAATCGGCCGAGGATATTGACCTGGGGCCACAGGTGGAAGCGATTCTTGATATATCGAAGCGGTTGAAGAAGGGTGAAAAGATCACCAATGACCAGTGCGTGAAGGGGGAACTGGGAGAAGAACTGGGAGACCGCCTCCGGGAGCTGGCCTCCGGAATCACGGAACTTCGGGGAAAAGTGGAAGGAGGGAACCTGGCCTATTCCACTTCCGACTCCCTGCGCGGGGTGATGGGGACTCTCGGCTATATTTTCCATCCGCTGGTTACCCGTTTCCGGATTCTGGTCAAGGTCCTGGTGGTGCTGTTCCTGGTTGCGGCCGGTCTTTTCACCTATCTTTTTATTACAATGGAGACCGAAAAGGATCTCCTCGAAAAAATTGATGCCCATCGGACGAGGATCGCTTCCATGGAAACCGGTCTTGCCGGGATGAATGAGGATCTGGCGCGGATTCGTGAAGAAATCGGAAAAAACAGCGGAGAGAATCTGGGCCGGGACGATAAGGCGCGCCTCATGGAATTGAATGTCAGGGCCTTTCGGATGACGGAAAAGATTGAAAAGGCCCGGGCAGAGATCATCCTTCAGCGCAAGGCGGTGGCGGATACCCTGAAGAGACTGGAGGAATTGAAGCACAAATCGTTTTTTCAGAAAGTCCTGAGACGCTGATGGGCCAATCGGGCGGGGACGGGCGGCGTTACAGCATGAACCGCCGGAATTCCCCTTTCTCGCCCGCACGCACGCGGATGACCCGTTCTTCTCCGTCTGCCTCGACCCGGACCGCTACGGTTTCCCCGGTCGCGGCGTCACTGTAGGCGCCCGTGATCCGTGCCGCCAGATGGAGCGATTCCTCCCCCTGTGCCCCCGAAACAAGGACCGTGGGGCCGGGTGTGGACCGGGTGGAGAGGAGGACATCCCCCCCTCCGGAAAGGCCGCGGATCGCCTCGTTTTCCCGCCTGTTCCGGCCCACCACCAGCTTTGTTCCCGAATCCGTTCGGAAATGTCTGCCCAGCTTCAGGAGTTCGATCTCCCGTGTCCCGGGATGCGGTCGCGTGAAAAGAAGGTCCTTCAACCTGCGGGAAAAGGCCTTTTCGGTGAGAAGACAGCCGCCGCCGGGCGAAGGGTAGCCGGGAATCCCCAGTTTGTCCGCCAGCGCCATCTGGGGCTTTCGGGAACGGCCCTGGAAATCCATCAGGAGGTCCCTTTTCACCCATCCCTCTTTCTCCGGAACGGTCGCGGGAAGCAACCGCGCCGAAAGGGGTCTCAGCAGGAGACCGGCGATGCCGCTCTCCGAGGCGACCAGGTCGAGGGCGTTCCTGTTTTGCGACATGGGCCGCTGTCCCAGGACTTCTCCGGTGATGACGAAATCCGCGCCCTCCCGTGAAAGCCGCTCCCCCGCCGCCCGGAACATCAGGGCATGGCAGTCGATACAGGGATTCATGTTCCCGCCGTATCCGTGCCTGGGTGCCCGGACCACCTCCATGTGACGGTCCGTCAGGTCCAGTACGCGGAGGGGAAGGCCCATGGCCCGGGCCGACTCGACCGCCTTCTTTGATCCGAAAAAGGGCGTCTCAAAAAAAAGGGCCTGGACTTCGATGCCCTGGGCCCTTATCACTTCCACCGCCAGCATGCTGTCCAGCCCTCCGGAAAAAACACACAGGGCTTTCATATATTGAACGCTCCGCTTACAGCCCGGCCTCGGCCAGGGCCTTTACCGCGGCCTTCTGTTTTTTGTTGAGTCTCCTGGGGACATCAATGATGATTTCGGCATAGGCATCTCCCCGGCCGGATCGTTTCATGTGGGGAAGGCCGTATCCCTTGAGCCTGAGCCTGGCGTTGTTCTGCGTCCCCGGCGGGATTTTCAGGTTCAGTTGTTTCTGATCGATGGTGGTCACCTGAACCTGGGTTCCGAGGACCGCCTCGGAAAACCTGATCCGCTGTTTGAAATAGAGGTCGTCGCCCTCCCTGGAGAATACCGGGTGCGGGACCTCCTTGATCCTTATGTACAGGTCCCCCGGAGGCCCGCCGTAGGGTCCCGGCTGGCCTTTTCCTTTCAGCCTCAGCTTCTTGCCGTCCCGGATGCCGGGGGGGATCCTCACGGATACGGTTTCCCGGCGGCCGTCCACATTATAGGAAATCACCTTCTGCGTGGGTTTGTACAGCTCTTCCAGCGTGACGGGAAGTTCGTAAACCAGGTCCTGCCCTTTCATCCCCTGGCCCGGGTCCTGGAAGGGGCCGCCGGCGGAGCCGAAAGGCGTTCCCCCGCTCCGGTAGCACCGATGGCCGGCGCCGCCCGTTCCGCTGAAAAACTGGCTGAAGATGCTCTGGGCCCGTCCGCCTCCGCCAAAGCCGAATTCGCTGAAGATGGTCCCGAAATCGAACCCCCGGAAGATGTCGTCCTGCGAATAGCGGTTCTGGAACCCCTCGGCGCCGAACATGTCATACTGTTTCTTCTTCTCCGGATCGCTCAGGACGGCGTATGCCTCACTCAGTTCCTTGAACCGGGCCTCCGCGGCCTTGTCGCCCTTGTTTCGGTCCGGATGATACTTCAGGGCCAGTTTGCGGTAGGCCTTTTTGATTTCCTCGGCGGACGCGGTTTTGGAAACACCCAGGATCTTATAATAATCTTTACCGGACATGGTCCTCCCGCCTTTGGGATATTGCCAAAATATTGTTATACATCAGTTTCCATGTTAATCACCTTGCAGGATAAGTCAAGATCGATTCGTTTTTCCCGCGGGGTCTACGCGGGCGTGCGGGTGGTCCCGGTGAGCGGGTGCGGCGATATGGCCGGTCCCCGGTCATCGGGGCCTTCCGGCGCTAATCCGGATCAGATATCCTTGAGGAGAACGTTGGCCTTGCATGTCCGGAGGAGAGAAGAGAATTCCGACAGGTATCCGGCCAGTTTTTCCAGTTCCGGCGTCCGGGCGACCGGTGGACGGCCGGTTCCCAGGTCTTCCAGGGCCTGAATGACGTGGTAGAGGGTCAGGTTGTTCACGTCGCGGGCGGGCTGGTAGTCGGGATCTCCCTCCACGGTCTCCCTTACCTCGGACAGGATGCGGCCCTCCACCAGGTCAAAAAGGATCTGGTGGACAAGCCGAATGGGAATTTCGAGTTCGTGTGAGATCTTTTCCGCATTCCACGGCGCCTCCCCCTTCACGAAATTCCTGACGCAGACATGGGTGATGGATAAGGCCAGAAGCCTTCGAAAGGAGGGTTTTATCCGGAGGCAGTCCGGCTCGAATTCGTAGGTGTCGACGTTCTGGACGGCAAAAGAGATTTCGGCTCCGAACAGAACGATGAGCCAGCTGATCTGGAGCCAGATCAAAAACAGGGGGAGCGCCGCGAAACTGCCGTAAATGGCGCCGTACCTTGAAACACCGATCTGGAAGGTGATATAGCCCCACTGCGCAACCTGGTAGATGATTCCTCCGACGATGCCGCCCCACAGGGCGGGCCGGAAATGGACCTTTGTATTGGGCATGAAAATATAGATGAACGTGAACAGCAGCCAGATGACGCACAGGGGAAGCAGATTCAGAAGATGAGTGATGGCGGGGCTGACGGTCCCCGGCAGGCCGATCTGCCGGGTGATGTGGGCAAGCCGGGTGGTGATAAAGACCGTCAGGCTGCTGGCGGTCACCAGCAGGAGCGGGCAGATGAACATGACGGAAAGGTAGTCGCTCAGTTTCCGTCCGAATCTCCTGGCCCGCTGGATGCCCCAGATATCGTTGAAGGCGTTTTCAATATTCCCCAGGAGTTTGACAATCAGCCAGAAAAGGGCCACCACCCCGATACCGGCAATGAGCCCGCCCCGGGTTTCCTCCAGCATCGAATTGGCAAAGGTGATGATCCGGTGAACCGCTTCTTCCTGGCCCTGAAGCCGGTGCAGAAGTTCCTTTTCAAGGAGTTTCTGGAGTCCGAAGCCTTTTGCCACGCCGAAGGCCATGGCCGCGGTGGGAACAACGGAGAGGAGAGAGTAGAGGGTCAGGGCGGATGCCCTGAGGTAACATCTGTCTTCACCGAAACCGCGGAAGGCGAGGATCACGATCCGGATCTGCCTGAGGAGAAGGGACCTGTTGCGCGGCAGGGTCCGTGAACGGATGCGCCATACGTCCCTGCGTACGAAGTCAACAGTCCTGTCGATGTTCCATGGTCGCCGTTCCATGCCTATTTTTTGAAAAGTCCTTTCAGCATGCCCTTGACGTCTTTTCCGGGTTCCTCCGCCTCTGTTCCGGACTGGTTTTTGCCCTTCAGCATCTCCTTCAGGCGGGACGGATCGGAAAGGCCTTCTTTAATCCGTTTCTGGAACATTCCCTTTAAATCCGGCCGAAATTTTGGGTTGGCGAAGGTGCCGGTCACCAGGACCGGCACCATGATGCCGGATCGTTTTTTTATGTCTCCCTGCCCTTTTATGGAAGTCACGAACTTGGGTTCCACCCTGAAATCAAGGGCCTCCCCGACCAAATCCGCATCCCCTGCCGCAAGGATCCTGAGAAACGGGGATTTCATGGAGGTGTTCGGCGTATGAACCCGGCCGTTGGCAATGGTAAAAGGACAATGGAGTTCGGAGAAATCGGTCCGTGGTTTTTCCGAGCTTTCTTTTGTGAGGCCGAAAGTGGCCTTCAGGTTCCGCACCATTCCGGCCAGGTCAATCCCTTTTATGGCGCCGTCCTTGAAAATGAAATCACCTTTTCCGTTCAGGGTCTGCTTGATGCGGTCCGGCGTGTCCCCGGCCACGCGGACGGACGCCTCGGCGTTGAGCAGGCCTTCTATGATATCCTTTTTCAGGAGATCCTGGAGCAGGGGCCCGGCCTGGACCCGGGTCAGCCGGAACGCCATGCTGCTCAGGGGGGTGTTTTTGCGCACGTCCAGGGCGGCCGTGGCGGCCATCTCCCCCTGGTAGAGTCTGAGGGTGAGAGGATCGACGCGAATCACCCCGTTTTTGGCGGAGAGTTTCATCTTCAGATCCTGGATCCCGACCCCGTGTGCCTTGAGCGATCCCACGTGGACGGTCCCGTCCAGCAACAGCCGGCGGAGCGGACCGTAATCGGTCTTTTTTTCCGCAGCCGGAGCGGGGGCTTTTTCCGCGTCCGCCGGAGAGCCCCCGGCGGCCGCGGGGGGGAGATACCGGTCCAGGTCGATCCGGTCCAGATCCAGGTTGAACCTGAGGTCCGGCCTGGAGAATTTCCGGGCCCTTGCGGAAAATCTCAGGCTGGATTCATCCAGCGCGAGTTTTCCGTCGGATATCGAAATATCCGACGGGTCCCCCTTGACCCTGAGGGATACGCCCAGTTTTTCGAGCGCCGCCGGATCCGCCGTTTTAACGGGAAATTCCCGTCCCAGGGCGGCCGCCAGTTTCCGGGGGGAGAACGGGGCCACCCGGACGGCCATGTCGAAGCGGGGGCGCGCGGCGGGGTCCTTGATGTGTCCCTTGAGGTCCAGGTCGATCAGCCCCAGCGCCTTCAGCGCCAGGTCCACGGAGACGGTCCCCTTTCCCGGCTCTCTTCCGATGGGTCCCACCTTTCCCTCAAGGGAAACCGGTTTTCCGTCCATCCTGGCGGAAAACGCCACCCGGACGGGGCGGTCCAGCGAGACATCCTTCAGCCGGAGGGTAATGTCCGAGATCTCTTTTTTTACCCCTCTGGCCCGGTCGATCCAGCGGACGGACCCGTCCGTGATGGAAAAACGACCCACGGCCAGGGCCTTGACGGGCAATGCGCCGCCGGGAGCGCCTGCGGCGCGTTTCTGCGGTTCCGCAACTTCTTTTCCGATGCCTTCCCAGTTTCCACGGCCGTCTTTCCGTTTGATCAGGACGATCCGGGGGCCTTTCAGGACGAAGCGCTTGACCTGAATGTCCCTGGAAAGAAGCGGCAGGAGTTTCACCCTGACCTCAAAGGATTTTACCGTGACGAAATCCTTTTCACCGAAACCGGGCGGGTTTCCCATGCGAACGTCGGAAAGCGAAATCCCGGCCCACGGAAAGAGGGAGAGCCGCAGGTCTCCGCCCAGGGCAAAGGGCCGGCCCGTCGCCTCGGCGACTTTTTTCTCGATTTCCGGTTTGTATTTCTGGACATCCACAAACCTCGGGATGATGAGGAGAGCGGCGATGATCAGGACGATCAGGCCGCCGCCGATGATGCAGACCCATTTGATGACTTTTTTCATGCCGGACCTCCCGGAAGCACAGGGGCTTTTCTGGACCGGTCCCCGCCGTTTTCCTTTACGGCCGGGACCACTGGAATCGATTGCGAACGGCGGCCGTTGTCAACGGTTCCCGCCGAAAACCTCCTTGAGAAGATCCGTCACCCGGGCCGCCGGGTTCTGCCGGATCTTTTTCTCCTCTTTCGCCAGCATCAGGAACAGCCCGTCCAGGGCGCGCCCGGTGACGTATCGGTCCAGGTCGAAGCCGAGTTTTCCGGCGAATGGAATGCTCCGGACCTTCTGGTCCAGGTCCTGGTAATAGCGGGTGGCGCCCACCTCCGACATGGCGCCGTGAACGATCGGTTTGAAAGACTCCTGCAGCCGGTCACGGGTCTTGTCCTCGAAATAGAGCGTCGCCTCGTTCTCCCTTCCATTGAGAATTTTTTTCGCATCGGAAAACGACATCTTTTTGATGGTGTCCCAGAACAGGGCCTTGGCCTCCGGCGCCGCCTTCTCGGCGGCCCGGTTCATGCTCAGCTCAAAGGCATCCACCGTGTTCCCGTATCCGGCGGCTCTCAGCAGTTTCTCCACCTTTTTCACGGCCCCGGGCAGGGGAATCTTTATCTCGGGGTTCTTGTAATATCCGTTGGTCCCTGAAACCACTTTTACGGCGTTTCCCGTCCCGATTTCAAGGGCCTGCTTGAGCCCGTCGATGATCTTTCCCTCGGAAAGGCCTCCTTTCAGGCCGACGGATTCCTTTACTCCCTTCAGGAGATCGGTGAATCCCGCGTGCAGACAGGTGCCGGTGGTGAAGAAACAAAAGAAAAACAGGGTAACAACGATAAGTCGGGCGTGTTTCATGGCGCTTCTCCCTCCGGGGTGTCCGGTACGAACGTGTCGTCGAAATCTTGTTGCGCCCGCCGCCGGGATCCGGGAAATCCGGACCACGCGGTCAATTCGGCGAATCCAGCGGGAGGGTATGCACCACGCGCTGGGGAAAGGGGATCTCGATGCCGCTTTCGTCCAGTGCTTCCTTGATCTTCCGGGTAAGGCCGAACCGGACGTCCCAGTAGTCTTCCCTGGTTCCATTTGGGATTCTTTCAGGCGTTCCAGCGGTAAAACCGTCCATCCATGGCGCCGGAATTTGAAGGTGCATGCGGGATGACGGGGTGGACTCGCCCCGTCATCCCGGTTCGGTTGCCGTTACCGGCGTTTTACCTCTGGGGAACCAGTTCAACCCGGCGGTTCTGCGCCATGCCTTCAGGCGTCAGGTTGGAGGCAATCGGCCGGGTGGCCCCATAGGCCTCGGTGGAAAGACGGCTCCTCTCGATCCCTTTCTTTACCAGGGCATTCATGACGGCGAGGGCCCGTCTCTTGGAGAGACCCGCGTTGTGGCCGGGCGTTCCCCGGCTGTCGGTATGACCCTGGATCACCATCTTCAGGGAAGGATTCTGCCGCATGACCGAGGCCGCCTCGTTCACCACGTGGACATACTGCCGTGTGATCTCGGATTTGTCCGTTTCAAAATGGATCGGATCGAGGTTCCAGCACCCGAACTGGTCCACCATGGCGCTTTTGGGGGTTCCCGGACAGCGGTCCAGGTAATCGAAGATTCCGTCCCCGTCGGTATCCAAGGGACAGCCGTCCGCATCGACCTTCACGCCTTTGGGCGTACGGGGGCACTTGTCCCGAATGTCGTAAACCCCGTCGCCGTCGGTATCCAGGGGACAGCCTTTCGCGTCCACTTTCACGCCCCTGGGCGTGCCAGGACACTGGTCGAACTTGTCGTATACGCCGTCCCCGTCGGAATCACGGAGACCGGACAGGAAGACCTTTCTGACGAAATCCGCCATGTCGGCGGGGGACGCGATGGCGTCGGCCGTGGTCATGAAGCCGCATCCGCCGGCATCGGCCACCTTTTGCAGGAGGGCCTTTCCACGGGGATCGTTACCCACGAGCACGGGATAAATGCAGAGCCTGTCGCCGTAGGCGCTTTTCATGGCCTTTGCGGCGGAGAGGACCGCACCGTAATTCATCTCGTGTTCCATCCCGTCCGTCACCACGATCACCGCGATTTTTCCGGGCGCGGATTTCAGGTCGCCGGCCGCCGCATCGATGGCCAGGTTCAGGGGGCTCAGCGCCCGGGCCTTGTCGACCTTCTGGAGGGCGGCTTCAAGGCCGGACCGGGCTACAAGCCTCTCCCCCTCATAACTCTTGCGCA